>NZ_JBFTER010000120.1:0-14684 GCF_047229345.1 Cellulomonas jepli
CGTCCTGGTGGACCCGCGTGACGACGCGCCGCCCGCGCGAGCTCGTCGCCGGCGCCCGGCCCCGAGCGCCCCGGCGCCCGTTCCGCGCGCGCTGGGTCGTGGTCCCCGCGGTCCTCGTCGTGCTCGTGGGCGGGCTGTGGTCGCAGCGCGAGCGGCTCTCGGACCTCTACGACACGGTCGTCGACCGTGTCGTCGGCAACGGCCCGGTCAACCCCGCGGAGATCGTGGCGTCGAGCGAGGCCGAGGGACGGGGCGCCGAGGCCGCGATGGACGGCGCGACGAACCAGTCCTGGACGCCCGCCCAGCCCGGCGAGGGCACCGGCGAGTTCCTCGAGATGCGGTTCGACGAGCCGTTCCGCCTCGCGTACGTCCGGATCTTCTCCGGTGCCTCGACGCAGCAGCCGGAGTTCCTCGCCGAGGGCCGCCCCGAGGAGGTCGCCCTCACGCTGCTCAAGGCCGACGGCACGCAGACGACCGAGCAGCTGCGGCTGGCGGACACCGCGGGCGGCCAGGAGTTCCCGGTCGGCGCCGACGACGTGGTCGCCGCGCGCGTCACGGTGGTCTCGGCGTACCCGGTACCCGAGGGCGCGTCGGTGTCGCTGGGCGAGGTCGAGTTCCTGGGGAGGACCTGACGTGCGCGCGGTCGGACGGAGCCGGCTCGCGCGAGCCGCCGGGGACCGCCGGGACCGCCGGGGCCGGCACGTCGGACGTCGGCGGCAGCCCGAGGCCCGCGAGCACCTCGTCGTACCGGCGCTGCGCGCGACCGGCCGTCGCGTGGTCGCCCGCGAGCCTGCTCGCCTCGATGAGCGTGCGCCACGCGTCGTCCCGGTAGGGGTCGATCTCGACGCCGCGCGCCGCTGCCGAGGCCGCGGCGGTCGCGTCCCCGCGGGCGAGCTCGAGCGCGGCGAGCGTCGCCGCCGCCTCCGCGGCGCGGACCCGGTACTGCTCGCGCGCGCTGACGACCCACTCCGCCGGCCCCTCCTCGGGCATGAGCTCGCCGGTGTACACGTCGAGCGCGGCGCGCAGCTCGCGCCTCGCGCGGTCCCGGTCGCCCGCACCCGACCGGTCCCGGGCCGCCGCGGCGAGCGCCCGGTCGAACACGAGCAGGTCGCACGTCGAGCCCTCGGGCAGCACGAGCCCGTACGCGTCGCCGTCGCGCACGACGATGGCCGTCGTGACGCCCGCCTGGCCGAGCAGCGCGCGCAGGCTCGAGAGCGCGACCTGCAGCCCGTGCAGCGCGGCAGACGGGTCCAGCTCGCCCCACAGCGTGTCGGCGAGCTGCTCGCGGTGCGTGAGCCGTCCGGTGTGCAGGGCGAGCAGCCGCAGCAGCGAGCGTGCCCGCGGCCGGATCCGCGACAGCCCGACGGGCACCCCGGACACGAGCAGCCGGAACTCCTCGAAGCACCGCACCTCGAACGGCCCGGTCGCGACGGGCTCGGGGACCGCTCGCACGACGGCGAGCCCCACGACGGGGAGCCCCTCGGGCTCGGACCGGCGCACCGGGACGGAGCCGGACGGCGGGTCCAGGACGGTCCGCAGCGCCGTCTCCCAGCCCGCCGGCCGCGGCCCGAACCCGCTCGCCGACGCGGACGCGGCAGCGAGCTCCAGGAGCTCGTCGCGCTCGGCGGGCCGGCTCAGCGCGAGCGCACCGTACGCGACCCACAGCGCGCCGGGGACGCCGGCCGCGCGGGCGAACGCCTCGGCCGACTCGGCGGCCGGCTCGGCGTTCGGGAGGTCCCCCGTGGCCGCGACGACGGCGTGCAGCGACCGCGCCCAGGCCTCGAGCACGCCCGCGTCCAGCGCACGCCAGCGGGTGCAGAGCTCGTCGAGGCCCCGGTCGAGCTGCGCGGGCCGCAGCCGGGCGGCGCGCAGCTGCGCGGCCACGGCGGCCGAGGCGACGACGGCCGCCCCCCAGGGGTCCCCGCGCCGGTCGGCCTCCTCGACGAGCCCGTCCACGACCTTCTCCGCCTCGACCCCCGGCGTCGGGACGAGCGCGACCGCGACCCCGTGCGCGACGCGCACCCACCAGCCGAGCCCGTGCCCGTCCGCGAGGGACACCACCCGGTCGAGCGCGGCCCCCGCCAGCGGGCCGGGGGCGCCGAGCGCGTCGAGCGTCGCGAGCGCGAGCCGGGCGGTCAGGCTCGTGCGCACGTCGGTGTGGGGCCGCTGCACGCACTCCTCGAGCAGCGGCCGCGCCTCCACCAGGTCCCCGGCCAGCACGAGCGCGAGCCCGCGGACGAGGTCGCGGTGCTCGTCGTCGAGCGGGCCGACGCGTCCGGCGGCCTCGTGCGGCGCGCGCCGCGTGGCCTCGCGCAGCAGACCGACCCAGTCTTCCGGGGCGGGCTCCCGCCCGGCACCCGGGAGCCACGTGCGCGCCGCGGCCGCGACGCGGACCGCCCAGGCCGAGCCGACGGGGTCCTCGACGAGCCGGGTGCGCGCCCGGTCGGCGACCGCCGCGGCGGTCGTGAGCGTCCCGTCGTCGAGGAGCCGGCTCGCGAACACCAGCGACGCCCACGGGTCGTCCTCCTGGAGCCACACCGGCAGGAGGTCGCCCAGGCCGTCCCCGGCGGACCGCACGAGCGGCATGCCCCCGACGCGCAGGAGCCGGCGCACCGCGTCCCAGTCCCGGGCGAGCGCGTGCAGCCGCAGCGCCTCGGCGGGCGCACCGTCCTGCTCGCACACCCGCGCCGCCTGCTGCCACCAGCGGGTCGCCTGGGTCGAGCCGAGCTGCTCCCGGAGCTGGGTCTCGAGGTGGCGGCGCAGCGCCTCGTGGCAGCGGAACCGGACCCCGTCGCCGTCACGCGTCACGGCGGACGTCAGGCGCTCGAGCTCGTTGAGCAGGCGCCGGCTGGCCCCGGGCGTGCCGAGCAGCGCGTCGCAGCGGTCCGACGTCAGGGTCTCGAGGACCGAGGTCCGGGTCAGGAAGCGGCGCAGCTGCCCGGGCAGCGTCTGCAGCACCTCGTGCGCGAGGTACTCCTCGGCGTACCGGGACCGCTGGGCGAGCGCGCCGACGGCGGTCCGGCGCTCGGTCGCCCCGAGGGCGGCGGTCGCCAGGTGGAACAGGTGGAGCCCCGCCGGCCAGCCCGCGGTGCGCCGCGCGAGGGCCGCCGCGTCGTCCGCCCCGAGCGGCACGGCGTAGACGTCGCGGAAGAGCTGCTGGACCTCCGGCGCGCGCATCGCGAGGTCCTCGCCCGTCACCAGGACGGCGGTCGGGAGCTCGGAGCGCACGAGGTTGAAACCGGGCCGCCGACGCGATCCCATGAGGACGTGCAGGTGCACCGGGGCCAGCAGCAGCAGCCGCTCGACCGCCGCCTCGGCGGGCGAGCCGGCGATCGTGTGCACGTCGTCGAGGACGAGCACGAGCGGCGCGGTGCGACGCTCTATCGCCACGGCGAGCTCGTCGAGCGAGGACGTGCCCGACGGCAGGTCGAGGACCTCGCCGAGCGCCTGGGCGAGCCGGTCGACGAGCCGGCCGGGCGCCTCGTCCTCGCGCTCGACGCGCAGCCACGCGACGTCCGCCCCGACGGTGTGCGCCCAGTGCGCCATGAGAGTCGTCTTGCCCGCACCGGGCGGCGCGACGACGAGGCCGAGCCGGGTCACGAGCACGCGGTCGAGCGCGGCGAGCAGCCGGGCGCGCCGCACCCCGGCCACCCGCGGCACCGACCGCCGTGCCCGCGGGAGCGTCGTGCCCCCTGTGCCCACGTCCCCCATCACGCCCCCGGAAGGAGCGGGCCGACCGCGCCCGATCCTTCATCGTCTGGTCGGCGCTCCGGGGTGTCAAGGAAGTTCACGCGGCGCCGACCCGCCGCACCCGTCCGCCCGGGGGGCACACCATGACCGACGTCGCGCGCCGCCGACCCGCACGTCCGCCGCTCGCGCCGCGCCCGGGGCGCACCTCACCCGCGGTGGCCCGCTCGGTCCGGGGCTCCGCAGCCCTCGCGGGCCGGGTCCGGCTGCCCCGCACCGGCATACGCGTCCGCGCGGCCGTGCTCGCCGTGCTGGTGGTCCTCGTGCTCGGCGGGGGCGGCTGGCCGTGGCTCACGAGCCCGGCGGAGGCCGGCGCAGGACCGTCGGGCTCGACCGCCGCGGCGGAGTCCCGCCGGGCAGGGGCCGGCCCGGCGGACGCGCGGTCCGTGCAGGCGCAGGCCGCCCGGCTCTCCGCGCAGGGCGCCGCGCACGCGAGGGCGGAGCACGCGCGGGCCCGGGCGACAGCTCTCGCGACGCTCGCGTCCGTCGACAGCGCGTCCGTGCACGCGTACCCCGGGGTCGACCCGCAGCTGGTCGCGCAGCTGGACTCCGCGGTCGCGCACCTGGCGCGCACGCTCCAGGCGACGGCCGAGGTTCCCGAGCCGGCCCTGCTGGGGACGCGGGCCGGCCGTGCCGCGGTGCGTGGGTCGGGCGGCGGCGCGGTCGCGGTCGCGTCCGACGCGGAGAGCCCGCCCACGGGTGCGGCAGCTCCTGCCGGGGCGGGCGAGGGACGCGCGGCGCTGGACGGCACCGGGCTCGACGGCATGGTGCTCGACGGCAGAGGGCTCCATGGCACGGTGCTCGGCGGCACGGCACCGGGCGGCACGGCTCCTGGCGGCGGGGCTCTCCACGACGAGCCGGCCAGGGTGGCGCCCGAGTCCCGCGCCGGCACGCCCGACACGCTCGAGCGCCGGGCGCAGTACCCCGCGCTCACGCGCCGGGTCGAGGTGGCCGCCGAGCGGGTCGCGCTGCTGCGGTCGGTCGTCGAGGCCGCCGCGAGCGACGCCGCCGCACGGCTCGACGCGCTCGACGCCCTGCTCGCGACGGCCCAGGCCCCCGCTGCGCTGCGCGCCCCCGGACCGGCGACGGCGTCGTCGGGCACGTACCTGCCGGGCGGCATCGACCCGTCGGGCGACCCGTACCCGAACGGCGCGATCCCGCTGCACACGCTGTGCCCGCTCGTGTCGAACCCCCGCGCGCTGCTGCGCTGCGACGCGGCCGCGGCGTTCGACCGGCTCGCCGCCGCGTACCAGCGGGACCTCGGGGAGCCGCTGCGCGTGACCGACAGCTACCGCACGTTCGCCGCGCAGGTCGCGGTCAAGGCGGCGAAGCCCGGCCTCGCGGCGACGCCCGGGCGGTCGAACCACGGGCGCGGCGTCGCCGTGGACCTCGCGGGCCTCGGCGGGGTGGGGCAGTTCGACCGGCCGGGGTACCTGTGGATGAGGGCGCACGCCACCGAGTACGGCTGGTACCACCCGAAGTGGGCCGGCCCGGGCGGCGTCGGCCCCGCGGAGCCGTGGCACTGGGAGTTCGGTGGCGCGACCGGCGGCGTGTTCGGCGCGCTGCGCCCGGCGCGCCCCCAGGACCCGCCCGTCGTGCCCCCGGCACCCGTGGCACCGGCACCTGCCGCACCTGCGCCCGTCGCACCGGCCCCCGGCCCGGTGGCGCCGCCCGGTCCGGTGCCGGCGCCCGGAGGACCCCCGACGCCGGGGCCGGCACCCACGCCCGGGAGCCCGGAGCCCACGCAGCCGACGCCGCCGCCCGGACCGCCGGTAGACCCGGCGCCACCGTCGGAGCCACCGCCGGAGCCAGCGGCGGAGGCACCTGCCGACGCGACCCCGCCGGCCGACGCTCCACCGGCCGAGGGGCCGACCGACGCCGGTGCGCTCACCGCGCCGCCGTCCGACACGGAGGCCGACGGCGGGTAGTCACCCGGGAGCCGGAGCGGCCCGGACGCCGGGGAGTCTCCGGTGTGCGCGCACCGCCGACCGGGCGACGGTGCAGGTCGCGGAGCACGAGAGACCCGGCCTCGGGACGGAGCTCCATTGCGCGCCCCGGGGCGCGCTGGAACCATCACCGCACATGACCGAGGGAGCGGTGTCCGGGGAGTGCGTCTTCTGCGCGATCGTCGCGGGCCGGGCGGACGCCAGCGTGGTCCTCGAGGACGAGACCGTCGTGGTCTGGATGGACCTGAACCCCGTGACTCAGGGGCACCTCCTCGTGGTGCCACGTGCGCACGCCGTGGGCTTCGACGACCTCGACGGACGCACGAGCGCTCACGTGTGGTCGGTCGGTCACGCCATGGCACGGGCCCTGCGACGCTCCAGCCTGGGCTGCCGGGGGATCAACGTCGTCGTCTGCGACGGTGAGGCCGCCTCCCAGACGGTCTTCCACTTCCACCTGCACGTCATCCCCCGCTACCCCGGGGACGGAGTGGGGGCGCCCTTCGCGGTCGAGACCCACGAGCGCGAGAAGGCGCTGCGTGACCTCGATGCGCAGGCGGTCCGGGCCGCCCTCGCGTCGGCGGGCACGGAGGTCGCTCCGGGGTCACGGACCTGACGCAGGCGGCGAGCCTCACGCGGCGAGGGCGACGCTCACCCGCCGGGCGTCGCGCCCGTGAGCTCGCGGCGCACGAGCCAGCGCTCGCGGTGCCCGCTGTGCGCGGTCGTCGGCGCGGCGCGGTGGAACCCCGCGGCCTCGAACAGCTCGACCGTCCCGACGTACCCCGAGACGACGTCGACCCGCGTGCCGCCCGTCTCGACGGGGTACCCCTCGACGACCTCGGCGCCGTGCGCGGCGGCGTGCTCGACGGCCCCGGCCAGCAGCACGTGCATGAGGCCGCGACGGCGGAACCCGGCGCGCACCACGAAGCACACGATGCTCCACGGGTCCCGTGGGTCGTCGAGCAGCGGGATGGTCCGCGAGCGCATCAGCCGCCGGTACGAGCTGCGGGGCGCCACGGAGCACCAGCCCGCGACCTCGTCGTCCACGTAGACGAGCACGCCAGGACCGGGCTCGTCCGCGCACTGCCGGCGCAGCGCCTCGGGACGCTCGGTGTTGGAGAGCCGTGCGTCGCGGTAGCTCTGGCACCAGCACGCGCCGGCGCCGGGCTTCTGCGTGCCGACGACGAGCGCGGCGTCGGCGTAGCGGCCCTGCGCAGGAACGACCTCGATCCCCATCACGTCACCGTAGCGACGGGCTCCGACGCCCGGCCCCGGCGGGCCCTCGGCCCAGCCGACCCAGCCGGCCCTGCGCGATCGCGACGCCGAGCAGCACGACGACCGCGCCGACCGGCTGGTTCCAGGTCACGTGGTCGCCGAGGAACAGGACGCCGACGGCCGCGGCGACGACCGGCGTCAGGTAGGTCACCGAGCTCGCGGTCGTCGTGCCGGCGCGGGCGATCACCCGGAAGTTGAGGATGAACGCGACGCCCGAGCTCAGCACCCCGAGCGCGAGGACCGCCACGAGGACCGCCGTCGTCACGTCGCCCACGGGGTCGACGCCGCTCACGAGCACCACGGGCGTCATCACGACGGCGGCGATCCCGATCTGCCCCGCGGCCAGCGCGACCGGCGGGTGCGGCGTGCCCGAGAGGAACTTCCGGGTGTAGGGGAAGCCGAGGCCGTAGCACGTGATCGCGCCGACGCACGCGAGCACCCCGCCGAGCTGCCCGGTCCCGAGCCCGTGCCAGACCCCCATGACGACGAGCAGCCCGAGGAACCCGAGCACGAGCCCCGACGCCCGCGCCGGCCCGGGCCGCTCGGCGCGGAAGAACAGGGCCACCCACAGCAGGGTCATGAGCGGCGTCGCGGCGTTGATGATCCCCGCGAGCACCGAGGACACGGACTGCTGCCCGAGGGCGAACAGCGTGAACGGGACGGCGTTGACGAGCAGCGCGAGGACCGTCAGGTGCCCGAGCGTCCGGGCGTCGCGCGGCAGCGGCGTGCGGGTGACCGCCGCGATGACCAGGAGCGTCACGGCACCGACCGCGATGCGCCAGAACGCGACCTGGATCGGGGTCAGCGCGTCGAGCGCGAGCGCGATGAACGCGAACGAGCAGCCCCACATGACCGCGAGGAGCGCGTAGCTGCCGAGCCACCCGCCGGACGCGGCCGGCGCCGGGGTCGCGGCCGGGGCCAGGGCGGGGTCGGCCCGCTCGTCGTCGGGGCTCGTCGTCTGGCGCGCGTCGGTCACGCCGCGACCCTAGGTCGTCGCGGGCCGGACGGCTGGCGGGGACCGGACGGCGCGTCTACCGGCGTCGGGCCTCGACCACCAGGAGCGGTGCGGCGTCGTCGGCCGGGGTGCGTACCCAGTCGGCCCAGACACCCTCGACCGTGAACCCCGCGTCGTCGAGCTGCCGCTCGAGCGTCGCGCGCTCGCGGAAGGCGAGGGTCACCGTCTCCACGACGTGCTCGCCGGTGCCCTCGAAGCGGTTGTGCGCGGTCAGCACGACCCGCCCGGGCGCGGTCTCGTCGACCTCGTACCACTCGCGGAGCGGGCCGTGCGCGATCGGCCGGGTCGTCGGCGCTGCGTCAGCCCACCCCTCCCAGGCCCGGGCGCGCGGGTTGCGGCTCTCGAACGCGAGCACGCCGCCCGGTCGCAGTGCACGGCGGAGGTCGTCGAGCGTGCGCTCCCAGTCCCCGTCGGGGACGTGCTGCGCGACGTTCCCGCTCATCACCGCGAGGTCGTACGGCGCGTCGGGCACGTCCCGGCTGTCGCCCTGCGCCCAGCGGACGTCTGCGCTCCCGGCGCGGGCCCGCGCGTGCGCCAGCATCGTCGGCGACGGGTCGACGCCCACGACGGCGCGGCCGGGCCGGGCGAACGTGACGGTGAGCAGGCCCGTCCCGCAGCCGAGGTCGAGGACCGCCGCGGCGCCGACCTCGTCCGCGAGGGCGCGGAACCAGTCGTGGTCGGGACCGTCCGGGTTGTCCTCGTCGTAGAGGGCGACGAGCCGCGCGTCGTAGTCGGTCACGCACCGAACGTAGCTCCGCGGCGCGCGGTCCCTCACCGGGATCCCGCACCCCGGAAGCCGGTGCAGACGTGGTCGGCCGGCGCTGCGGTCGCGTGGTTCGCGTCTGCGGCGCCGGCCCGCGGTGCGGGGTGGGAGCGGCTGCGGTCACCCGCCGACCGCGACGATCCCCTCGGCGAGCAGGACCAGCCCCTCGGCGCCGTCCCACCGGTAGAGCCCGTCGTACGTGAGCTCGGGGGTCGGTGCGCTCCAGCGCCCGGCGAGGACCACGAGCCCGCCGTCGCTCGTCGCGACGAGGTCCCGCGCCCACCGTCCGCGCATCCCGTCGATCTCGTCGACCGGTGCCCCGGAGGCCCGGTCGACCAGGCGCAGCCCGAACGTCTCGGTCGCGGGCTCCCACCCCTCGCCGCGCACGGCGACCGCGAGCAGGCCGGGCCCGAGCGGGACGGTGGTCTCCCACTCCTCGCCCTCGCCGGACACGATCAGTCCGGCCTCGTCGAGCGACGTCGCGTCGAGCGGGAGCGTCCGCAGGCCCGAGGAGTCCTCGGCGCCGATGCTCAGGTAGAGCGTCGAGCCGTCCGGCGACCATGAGTACGGCTCCAGCCAGCGTCCGGCGTAGTCGTCCACCTGAGGCAGGTACCGCACGTCCCCGCTCGCGAGGTCCACGACCGCGAGCGACGACGCGTTCGTCGTGGGGTCCAACGCGTGCGCGGCGAGGAGGGTCCCGTCCGGGCTGAGCAGCGGTGACCAGGCCCGCGCGAGGAAGAGCTCCGCTGCGCCGCCGGCGACCGGGATGCGCAGGATCTCGCCCTTCGCCGCCCCGTCCGCCGGCCGCTGTGCGACGTAGACGACACCGCGCGCGTGGTCCATCGTGACGTCCACCATGCCGTCGGCGACGTCGACGCCGGTGTGCAGCGTGGTGAGCCGCTCCCCGGTCGCGGGGTCGAGCGTCACGACCTCGCCGTCGGCGGTGACGGCCACGAGCGGCAGCACGGCCGGTGGCGCGGCTGACTCGGCCGTCGGGCTCGGCGTCCCGGAGGGCGCGGGCGACGGCTGCCCGGTCGCGGTCGGCGTCGGGCTCGGTACCGGCTCGCTCGTCGCGGCCGGCCCGGGGCGCGGGTCGTCGCCGGTCAGCGGGAGGGCCTGCACCGCGAGCGTCAGGCCCAGGACCGCGGCGGCGCTCGTCACGCCGACCGCGGCGGCGCGGGCCGCCCGAGCGCGCCGGACCCGGCCGAGCACGCGCTCGGGGTCGAGCGGCGTACCGCCCTGCGGTGGCTGGTCGCCGAGGTCGTGCAGGCCGCGGCGGAGGTCGTAGCCCATGTCAGCTCCTCGAGGTGCGTCGCGGGTCGTGCACGGGTGCGGCGGTACGTCGCGGTTCGCGGGTGACGAGCAGCGTGCGCTCGTCCTCACCGAGCGGGTCGAGCGTGCCGAGGCGGGCCTCGAGGCGGTGCAGCGCGTTGCTGAGGTACCGCTTGACCGTGCCCTCGGCGACCTGCATGACCTCGGCGACCTGCGGCACGGTGAGGTCGTCGTAGAACCGCAGGACGACGGCGGTCCGCTCCTGCCGCCCGAGCGTCGCGAGCGCGGCCCGCAGGTCGAGCCGGTCCGTCGCGGCGGCGGCGTCGTCGCGCGCCGCCTCGTCGTCACGGCGCGCCAGGAGGTGCCGGAACCCGTCCCACGTGCGACGACGCCGGTACCCGTCGATGTAGGTCGTCGCGATCACGCGCCGGACGTACGCCTCGAGCGCCTCCGGCTCCGACCGCGTCCGGCTGCGGACGAACACCTTGACCAGTGCGTCCTGCACGAGGTCCTGGGCCGCGGCCATGTCACCCGTGTACACGGAGGCGTAGCGCGTCAGGGCCTCGCCGCGGGCGCGCACCAGGTCCACGAGCACCTGGTCACGAGCTCCTCCGGCCACGGTCGTCTCCGTTGCTCCCGGTCGCCGCATCGTCGCCTGTCCGGCGGTGCGTACTCCCTGTCAACGGGTGGCGCGGGTGGACCGTTGCATCGGGCCGCCCGATCTGTCCGGAGCCTAGGGTCGCCGCCAGTCGTCGGACCGCAGGTGCGAGCCCGCCATCGGACCCATCGTGAGCATGCCGCCGTCGACCGCCCAGGAGGCGCCGTTGACGTAGGCCGCGTCGGGCGAGCACAGGAACGCCACGACGGCCGCGATCTCCCGCGCGTCGCCGGGCCGCGCCACGGGGATGCCGGGCCGATGCTTGCCGTCGACGACCGCCTCGTCCTCCTGGCCGGTCATCGGGGTCGCGATCTCGCCCGGCGCGACCGCGTTGACGGTGATGCCGTGCTCCGCGAGCTCGAGCGCCGCGACCTTGACGAGCAGCCCGAGCCCGCCCTTGGCCGCGCAATAGGGCGCGGCGCCGACCCGGGGCGCGTGCTCGTGCACGCTCGTGACGGCGACGACCCGGCCCCCGCGGCCGGCCCGGACCATGTGGCGTGCGGCCGCCTGCAGGCAGCAGAACGCGCCGTCGAGGTCGACGGACACGACCTCGCGCCAGTCCTCGTAGGTGAGGTCGAGCAGCAGCGTCGACGTGCCGGTGCCGGCGTTGAGGACGAGGGTGTCGACCCCGCCCATCGCGTCGGCGAGCTCGTCGACGACGCGGGCGCCCGACGGTGCGTCGGTCAGGTCGAGCCGGCGGACGTGCGCCGTGGCACCGCGCGAGCGGACCTCCTCGGCGGTCGCCTCGGCGCCGGCCTCGTCGGCGTGCCACGTGATCCCGACGTGCCGCCCCGGGGCCGCGAGCGCGACCGCGGTGGCGCGCCCGATGCCGGAGTCGGCGCCGGTCACGATCGCGCGCTGCGGGAACGGCGCCGAGTCCGCGGCGGGGCTGGGGGTCGGGCTTCCGGCGGTCTCGGTCATCGTTCCTCCCGGGTCGGTGCGACGGCGTCGTCCCTCCCCTGGGTAGCCCCGCTCCGCGCGCGCGGCAACCGGAGCCGCGGGCGGACGGCGGCGTCCGCGCACCGGCAGCGGCGTCCGCGCACCGGCAGCGGCGTCCGGACGCCCTGCGGCGCGAGGCGTCGACCCTGCGCTCAGGCCGGCACCGCACCGCTCGACGACCAGCCGCGCCGGTGGAGCCGCTCGACCCCGCCGAGGAGCAGGTCGAGCCCGAACTCGAACTCGAACCGGTCGTCGCACCCGGGGCCGACGACGCTGCCGGGGTCGTGCGGTCGGCTCATGGCCACGGTGACGACGTTCGGGAACATGGCCGCGAGCTGCTGCATCGCGGCCTGCGCCTCGGGGCCGAGCGCCGCGAGCTCCTCGGGCGTGGGCCCGGGCGCGGTGTCGTAGAGCTCCTGCGTGAACCCGAAGATCCGGCTGCCGAGGGCGTGCATCGCGTGGTGCACGAGGTCGACGGACAGCCCGCCGGCGAGGAACGTCCCGATGGTCGAGTCCATGTACGCGAGCACGACGGGCGTCGGCGCGGCCCGCGACTCCATGACCCGGCGCGCCCAGGGATGGCGGAGCACGACCTCGCGGGCGGACAGGATGCGTGCGCGGACGGCCTCCGCCCAGCCGACCGTCGGGTCGGGCGGGTCGATCTCGCCGAGGACCACGTCCACCATGCCGTCGAGCAGGGCGTCCTTGTGGGCCACGTGCTTGTAGAGGGCCATCGGCACGACCCCGAGCACCTGGGCGAGCCGCCGCATGCTCACGGCGTCGATGCCGTCCTGGTCCGCGAGCGCGACCGCGGCCCGCAGGACCCTGTCCCGGTCGAGGCGCTCGCGCCGCGTCGCGTCCGTCTGCTCCGCCACGAGGCCCCCTCTCCGCCGGACGAGTGCTCGCCCTTGACGGGTGTACAGCGTACGCCCAGCCTCCTCGACATCAGGGTGTACGCCGTACACCTCCGACTGAGGAGTCACCGTGCCCGCGTCCAGAAGAACCGCCGTGACCGCCGGAGTGCTGTACCTGGTCACGCACGTCACCGCCATCACCGCCGTGCTGCTCTACCGCGACATCGGTGAGCCCGAGCGCTTCCTCGCCGGTGAGGGCGCCGACGGTCCGGTGCTGCTCGGCTCGCTGCTCGAGGTCGTGCTGGCCCTCGCCGTGATCGGCACCGCGGTGACGCTGTTCCCCGTCGTGAAGCGGCAGCACGAGGGAGCGGCGCTCGGCTACGCGGCCCTGCGCACGCTCGAGGCCGCGGTCATCACGGTCGGCGTCGTGCCGCTGCTCGCGCTCGTCACGGTCCGGCAGCAGCTCGCCGGCGCGCCCGGCCCGGAGACCGTCGCCCTCGCCGAGGGCCTCGTCGCGCTGCACGACTGGACGTTCCTCGTCGGGCCCGGGTTCGTGTGCGGGACGAACACGGTCGTCCTCGCGGCGCTGCTCCTCCGATCCGGGCTGGTGCCGCGGCCGATCGCGGTGCTCGGGCTCGTCGGCGGCCCGCTCGTCTTCGCGACGAACGCGGGTGTGATGTTCGGCCTGTACGACCAGGTGTCGGTGATCACCGGGCTCGGCGCGGTCCCGATCTTCTCGTGGGAGATCTGCCTCGCCGTGTACCTGATCACGCGCGGCTTCCGCCGCTCGCCCGTGACGCTCGACGAGGACGCGGCGGCGTCCGGGCGCGAGCGGCGGCCCGTCACGGTCTGACGAGGGCCGCGCCGAGGTGCCGAGCGGCACGGAGCCTGACACCTCGGCCTGGCCCCCGGCCACCAGCGCCACCGCCACCGGCACCGGCACCGGCACCGGCACGACGGGAAGCACAGGCGGAGCCAGGCGGCACGGGCGGAGCGGTCAGGACCCGCCGTGCTCGCGCCGCGCGTCCCGCACGGTCTCCTCCACCTGCGCGACGTCGAGGTCAGGCCGCCCGCCCAGGTGCGTCACGGTGAGCGCCGCCGCCGCCGTGCCCCACCACCCGGCCGTCTCCGGGTCCTCGCCGCGCAGCAGCGCCGCGGTCATCCCCGCGACGAACGCGTCGCCCCCGCCGGTGGGGTCCGCGGGTGCGCCGCCGATCAGCGGCAGCACGACGTGCCCGCCGTCCCACGCGACGACGTTCGCGCCCTCGGGCGACGCCAGCGCGACCAGCGCGGGCCCTCGCTCGCGCAGCTCGAGCGCGGCGGCGACGGCGTCGTCGGTCGACCGCAGCTCCCGGCCGACGAGCTGGCCCGCCTCGGTGTCGTCCGCGCGGAGCACGCGCGCGGTCCGGAGGACGGCGTCGCGCACGTCGTCGCCGTCCGGGGCACCGTCGGCGAGCACCGGCACCCCCGCGGCGCGGGCGGCGTCGAGCGCGGCGAGCACCGCGGGCCCGGGCTGCTGGAGCTGGACCAGCACCATCCGTGCATCCGCGAGGATCCCCGACGCAGCCTCGACGTCCTCGCGCCGGAGTAGCACCGGCTCCGGCACGTCCTCCAGGAGCCGCCGCACGCCGCCACCGCCGTCGCCCTCGCCGTCGCCCTCGCCGTCGCCCTCGCCCTCGCCGTCACCCTCGCCGTCGCCGTCGCCCTCGCCGTCGCCGTCGCCCTCGCCGTCGCCGTCGCCGTCGCCGTCCGGAGCCTGCTCCACCACGTCGAGCAGCAGCGCGGTCGTCGCGCCCGGCCGCCGCACGACGCCGCTCACGTCGATCCCGTCGCGCTCCGCCTCGCGCAGCACCTCGGCGCCCGGGTGGTCGTCGCCGACGACGCCCACCAGCGCGACGGACAGCCCGAGCTGCCGGCACCCGACGGCCTGGTTCGCCCCCTTGCCGCCCAGCAGCTCGCTCCGGTGCCGCACGTCCGCGGACCCGCCCGCGTCGGGCAGCGCGTCGACGCCCAGCACGAGGTCGCGCGCGACCTGACCCACCACGACCACGTCCGGCACGGGCGACCTCCCTGAGACGGTGCGAGACGACAGGAGAGCGCGGGACCGCCGCGCACGTCGTCGGCTCCAGGCTGCCCGCGGACGCGCAGGCGGGCCACCGGACGCAACGCGCCGGGCGGCCGAGCGCGACGCGCCGGCCACCGGACGCAACGCGCCGGG
>NZ_JBFTER010000121.1:0-14490 GCF_047229345.1 Cellulomonas jepli
CGGCCGTCCCGACCGCCGAGCGGGTCGCGCCGGACGTGCGCGCCGGGACCACCGCGCGGGCGGGCGCGGGCGGCACGGGCCGCACGCCGAGCGTCCGGAGCACGGTCGTGAGCTGGAGGTGACGCAGCGCAGGCATCCGGCCAGTCTGCCGCACGCCCGGCGCGGACCGTCGCGGCGCCGGCCGCCGTGCTGCCGTCGCTCAGGCCTCGATGCGGTCCAGCAGCAGCCTGCGGGGCGTGGCCGCGCCGTCGGCCTCGACCGTCGCGGCACCGGCGAGCGCCTCGCGCGCGCGCTCGAAGCGCTCGGGAGTGTCGGTGTGCAGCGTCAGCAGCGGCTGCCCGGCGCGCACGGTGTCGCCCGGCCGGGCGTGCAGCTCGACGCCGGCGCCGGCCTGCACCGGGTCCTCCTTGCGCGCCCGCCCTGCACCGAGGCGCCACGCCGCGACGCCGACGGCGTACGCGTCGAGCGAGGTCAGCACGCCGTCGGCGGGCGCGAGCACCTGCTCGGTCTCGCGGGCCACCGGCAGCGGCGCGTCGACGTCACCGCCCTGCGCGGCGATCATCGCGCGCCACACGTCCATCGCGCGGCCGTCGGCCAGCGCGGCGGCCGGGTCCGCGTCGGGGAGGCCCGCGGCGTCGAGCATCTCGCGGGCCAGCGCGACCGTGAGCTCGACGACGTCGGCCGGTCCCCCGCCCGCGAGCACCTCGAGCGACTCGCGGACCTCGAGCGCGTTCCCGGCGGTCAGGCCGAGCGGCGTCGACATGTCGGTCAGCAGCGCGACGGTGCGCACGCCCGCGTCGGTGCCGAGCTCGACCATCGTGCGGGCGAGCTCGCGGGCCCGCTCGGCGTCCTTCATGAACGCGCCGGTGCCGACCTTGACGTCGAGCACGAGCGACCCGGTGCCCTCGGCGATCTTCTTGCTCATGATCGAGCTCGCGATGAGCGGGATCGCCTCGACGGTCCCCGTGACGTCGCGCAGCGCGTACAGCTTGCGGTCGGCGGGGGCGAGCCCGGCACCGGCCTGGCAGATCACGGCGCCGACGGACTCGAGCTGCGCCATCATCTCGTCGTTGGTGAGCTCGGCGCGCCACCCGGGGATCGCCTCGAGCTTGTCGAGCGTCCCGCCGGTGTGCCCGAGGCCGCGACCCGAGAGCTGCGGGACGGCGACGTCGAACACCGCGACGAGCGGCGCGAGCGGCAGCGTGATCTTGTCGCCGACCCCGCCGGTCGAGTGCTTGTCGGCCGTCGGGCGCGAGAGCCCCGAGAAGTCCATGCGCTCGCCGCTCGCGATCATCGCGGCGGTCCACCGGGCGATCTCCGCGCGGTCCATCCCGTTGAGCAGGATCGCCATCGCGAGCGCCGACATCTGCTCCTCGGCGACGACCCCGCGCGTGTACGCGTCGAGCACCCAGTCGATCTGGCCCTCGCTCAGGCGCCCGCCGTCGCGCTTGGTCCGGATGACGTCGACCGCGTCGAAGCCCTCGCTCATGCCGTCCCTCGTTCCACCAGGTCGGCGGGCCCGAACGCGTCCGGGAGCACCTCGGTCATCGGCTTGATGCCGCTCACGGTCTCGACGAGGAGCGTGGCCCCGCCGTGCTCCCAGAGGAGCTGGCGGCACCGGCCGCACGGCATGAGCGCGTTGCCGTGCGCGTCGACGCAGACGAACGCGACGAGCCGCCCGCCGCCGCTCACGTGCAGCGCCGAGACGAGCGCGCACTCGGCGCACAGCGTCAGGCCGTACGACGCGTTCTCGACGTTGCAGCCGACGACGACGCGCCCGTCGTCCACGAGCGCCGCGACCCCCACCGGGAAGTGGGAGTACGGCACGTAGGCGCGGGTCATGACGTCGAGCGCGGCGGCCCGCAGGGCGTCCCAGTCGATCTCGGGGGTGGTCGGGGTGTCGCTCATCGGCAGGCTCACTTCACGTAGGGGATGCCCTCGGCGGCGGGCGGGCGCACGCGGCCCACGAGCCCGGCGACGGCGAAGATGGTCGCGAGGTACGGGAGCATCGCGAGGAACTGGCTGGGCACGGGCGACCCGAGGTTGCCGAGCACCTGGCGCAGCGAGTCGGCGAAGCCGAACAGCAGCGCCGCGGCGAGGGCACCCTTGGGGCTCCACCGGCCGAGGATCATCGCCGCGAGCGCGATGTACCCGCGGCCTGCGGTGAGCTCCTTGGTGAACGCGAGCCCGGCCGCGACGAGCGCCGCGCCGCCGAGGCCCGCGACGGCCCCGCCGAGCACCGTGTTCTTGATGCGCGTGAGGTTGACCGGGATGCCGACGGTGTCGGCGGCCTTGGGGTGCTCGCCGACGGACCGCATGCGCAGGCCCCACCGGCTCCGGAACACCATGATCTGGAGGACCGCGACCGCGACGTACATGAGGTACACGACGAGCGAGTGCTCGAACAGCACCGGCCCGATCACGGGGATCTGCGACAGGAACGGGATCGGCAGCGTCGGCAGGCGCGGCGGGGAGTTCAGGGTCTGCGGGTTCTGCGTGAGCACCGTCGAGAACAGGTAGTTCGTCACGCCGATGACCAGCACGTTGAGCACGACGCCGACGATGATCTGGTCGACGCGGTACCGCACGGCGAACAGGACCAGGCCGAGCCCGACGATCGCACCGGCGATCGGCGCCGCGATGAGGCCCGTGTACGGGTTGTTCGTGAGGCTGGCCACGACGACCGCGAGGAACGCCCCCGCGAGCAGCTGGCCCTCGATCGCGATGTTGATGATCCCCGAGCGCTCGCACAGCAGGCCCGCGAGCGCACCGAAGACCAGGGGCACGGAGAGGATCAGCGCACCCGTGAGCAGCACGGTCAGCGGCAGCGCGTTGTCGTTGCCGGCCATGACCCACACCAGGAACGCGACGAGCACCAGGAAGCCGAAGACGACCGGCACCCACGCCGGGACCGGGCGGCGCGCGAGCGTCTGCCGGGTGACCCAGCCGGCCAGCGCGAGCGCCAGCACCGACAGGACGACCGCGGTCAGCCGCGACGGCACCGCGAACGGCGCGATGTCCACGAGGTCGCCGCTCGACGCGACGATGAACTTGGTGGTGTCCCCCGCGGGCGTCAGGAGCCCGAAGAAGACCAGCGAGATCAGCGAGACGACCCAGTAGGTGACGGGCCCGCGCCACACGATCTGCGCCTGGACCATGGGGGCCGAGCCGGGCGCGTCGAGCTCGACGGGCTGCGAGGGCTGCGGGTCCGCGACGGTGCTCACGCGTGGGCCTCCTTCTTCTTCGTCGAGCCGGCGATGCCCGCGGCCCAGTGCAGCGCGGAGAACCGGCGCACGAGCGGCGGTGCCGCGATGAGCAGCACGATCGACGCCTGGATGACCTGGACGATGTCGATGGGCGTGCCCGCCGACGACTGCATGAGCGGCGAGCCGGCCCGCAGCGCGCCGAACAGCAGCGCGGCGAGGACCGTGCCGAGCGGCGTGGAGCGGCCGAGCAGCGCGACGGTGATCGCGTCGAACCCGATCGACCCGGCGCTCGACGCCTGGAGCTGCTTGTCCGTGCCGAGGATCTGCGCCGCCCCGCCGAGGCCCGCGAGGCCACCGGCGACGAGCATCACGAGCACGAACATCAGGTTGACCCGGATGCCGGCCGTGCGCGCCGCGCGCTGGTTCGCGCCGACCGCACGGAACCGGAAGCCGAGCGTCGACCGCTCGAGCAGCCACCACACGCCGACCGCGGCGAGCAGCGCGAGCAGGAAGCCCGCGTGCAGCCGGAAGCTCGGCCCGAGCAGCAGCGGGAGCTGCGCGGTGTCGGCCACCGCGGGCGAGATCGGCCGCGTGCCGCCCTGGCGCAGGAGGCTCGTGGTGAGCAGGTACGAGATCAGCTGGAACGCGATCGAGTTGAGCATGATCGTGACGATCACCTCGCTGGCGCCGGTCCGGGCCTTGAGGACGCCCGCGATGCCGGCCCACGCCGCGCCGGCCGCGATGCCCGCGAGGCACGCGAGCGCGACGTGCACGCCGACGGGGGCGTCGAACGCGATCGCGACGTAGGTCGCGGCCGCGCCACCGACGAGCACCTGGCCCTGCGCACCGATGTTGAACAGCCCCGAGCGGAAGCCGACCGCGAGGCCGAGGCCCGCGAAGATCAGCGGCACGGACGCCGTCATCGTCTCGGTGATGGGCCGCACGCGCCGCAGCCCGGTCGCCTGGTAGTCGAAGATCGCGCCGCGGAACAGCGTCGAGTACGCGGCGTAGACCGACTCCCAGACCGCCGCGAAGAAGTCGCTGGGACGGGCGAACAGGTACGCCGCGGTGCGCTGCACGTCCTGGTCCGCCGCGGCCACGAGGACCGACGACGCGACGAGCGCGACGACGATCGCGGTGACGATCAGCAGCCACGAGCTGTCGAGCATCTGCTGGAGGACGCCGGGCCGCTCGTCGTCGTGCTTCGGGGTGGCGGAGGGCGCCACGAGGGTGTCGGTCACGAGAGCTCCTGGTCGGCAGCGGCGTCGGCGTCGGCCAGCGCCGTGTGGTGCTCGGCGGCCTGGACCTGGGCCTGCTGCAGCGGGACACCGGCCATCATCAGGCCGAGGACGTCGCGCGGGGTCGCGGCGTCGACGACGCCGACGATCCTCCCGCGGTACATGACGGCGATCCGGTCGGCGAGCGCGAGCACCTCGTCGAGCTCGGTCGACACGATGATCACGGCCGTGCCGTTGTCGCGCTCCGCCACGATCCGCTGGTGCACGAACTCGATGGACCCGACGTCGAGCCCGCGGGTCGGCTGGGACGCGACGAACAGGCGCAGGGGCCGCGACATCTCGCGCGCGAGGACGACCTTCTGCTGGTTGCCGCCCGAGAGCGTGCTGATCGGGTCCTGCGCCGACGTCATGCGGACGTCGAACTCCTGCGTGCGGACCTGGGCGTTCTCGGCGACGCGCGCCGGGCTCAGCGAGCCGGCCCTGGCGAACGGCGGCTGCGCGTGCAGGTCGAGGATGAGGTTCTCGGCGATCGAGAAGCTCGAGATGAGCCCGTCGGTGCTGCGGTCCTCGGGGACGAACCCGACGCCGGCGCGCAGCACCTCGTCGACGCTCCGGCCGAGCAGCTCGGTGCCGTCGAGCAGGACGGAGCCGGCGGTCGCGTGCTGCAGCCCGAGGATCGTCTCGGCGAGCTCCGACTGGCCGTTGCCCTGCACCCCGGCGATCGCGAGGATCTCCCCGGCGTGCACGTCGAACGAGAGGTCGTCGACGACGCGCGTGCCCACGGGGCTGATCACCGTGAGGTCGCGGACCTGGAACGTCGCCGCGCCGGGCTGCGCGGGTGCCTTCTCGACGCCGAGGCTGACCGAGCGGCCGACCATCTGCGACGCGAGGGACGTCTCGGGGTCCTGCGGGCTCGCGGTGCCGACGACCTTGCCGCGGCGGATCACGGTGATCCGGTCGGCGACGGCGCGGACCTCGCGCAGCTTGTGCGTGATGAAGACGATCGACGTCCCGGCGTCCTTGAGCTGGCGCATGATCGCGATGAGCTCGTCGGTCTCCTGGGGCGTGAGCACCGCGGTGGGCTCGTCGAGGATGAGCACCCGGGCGTCGCGCGAGAGCGCCTTGATGATCTCGACGCGCTGCTGGACGCCGACGGGCAGGTCCTCGACGAGCGCGTCCGGGTCGACGTCGAACCCGAAGCGGTCGGAGATCTCCCTGACCCGGCGGCGCGCCTCCGCGAGGTCGAGGAGGCGACCGGCGCCGCGCACCGGCTCGTGCCCGAGCACGACGTTCTCGGCGACGGTGAAGACGGGGACGAGCATGAAGTGCTGGTGGACCATCCCGATGCCGGCGGCCATCGCCTCGCCGGGACCGCCGAACGCGACGGGCGCGTCGTCGACCAGGATCTCGCCCTCGTCGGGCGTGTAGAGCCCGTAGAGCGTGTTCATCAGGGTCGACTTGCCCGCGCCGTTCTCGCCCAGCAGCGCGTGGATCTCGCCGGGCTCGACCACGAGGTCGATGTGGTCGTTGGCCACAAGCGCTCCGAAGCGCTTGGTGATGCCCCGTAGCTCGAGCTTCACGTGGACACCGCTCCTTCGTCTGGTCCTGGGTGCACCCTAGCCACGGTGTGGCCCCGTGCAGCGCGGGCGGGCCGGTGCGGGCAGGCGCGGACGTCGTCGTCCGGCACCCGCCCGAGCGGCGCGCAGGCCGATGGCCCGGGCAGGTGCGCTCCCCGGGCCATCGGTCCGTGCTGCGGTGCGTGTCGTGCGGTGGTGCTGCTGGTGCTGCTGGGTCAGCTGGTCGCGCTCGCCGACTCGACGACCAGGTCGCCCGCGATGATCTGCTCGCGCAGCTCGTCGATCTTCGTCTGCAGCTCCGCCGGGACGGTGTCCTCGAAGTCGTGCAGCGGGGCGATGTCGACGCCGCCGTTCTCGAGCGTGCCGACGTACGGCTCGGAGGAGAAGTCACCCTCGACGGCGGCCGAGACCGTGTCGAACACCGAGGTGCCGATGAGCTTGATGACCGAGGTCAGCAGGAGCGACTTGTACTGCTCGTTCGACGCCTGCTCGTAGCCGTCCGAGTCGACCCAGATGACCGAGACGCCCTCGGCCTGGCTCGCGGCGTTGAGCGCACCGGCGCCGACGGGGCCCGCGACGGGGAGGATGACGTCGGCGCCCGACGCGATGAACTGCTCGGTCGTGGTGCGCCCGGCCTCGGTGTCGGAGAAGTTCCCGATCATCGAGCCGTCCTGCGCGGCCTTGTCCCAGCCGAGGACCTTGACGGCCGTGCCGTTGTCCTCGTTGTACTTGGCGACACCGTCCACGAAGCCGTCCATGAAGATCGTCACGGACGGGAACGGCTGACCGCCGAACGTCGCGACCGTGCCGGTCTTCGAGGTGCCCGCGGCGAGGTAGCCGGCGAGGAACGCGGCCTCCTGCGTGTTGAACAGCAGGGGCTTGGCGTTCTCGAGCTCGACGGGCGCGAACGACTCGTCGGAGAACGCGCTGTCGACGAGCGCGAAGTGCAGGTCCGGGTTGGCCTCGGCGGCCGCCTGGATCGCGTCCTCGAGCGCGAAGCCGACGCCGATGATGAGGTCGCAGCTCTCCTGGACCATCGAGTCGACGTTGGCCGTGTACTGGCCGGGGTCGGACGACTCGGCGGAGCGGATCTCGATCCCGAGCTCGGACTCGGCGCGCTCGAGGCCCTCGAAGCCCGACTGGTTGAACGACGCGTCGTCGAACCCGCCCTCGTCCGAGACCATGCAGGCCTTGAAGTCGACGCCCTCGGCGGCCGTCGTCTCACCGGTGCTGGGCGTCTCCTCCTCGGGCGCGCTGGCGCACGCGGCGAGCGTGAGGGCAAGGGCCCCGCTGAGCGCGGCCACACGGATCATCTTCTTCACGCGACACTCCTGGTTCTCGTCGTTCGTCGGGGCCCGCGGGGCGGTCGTGCCCGACGCGACGGTGCGACGGGCACGGACGATGCTGCCCGACGTCCATGCCCGCACAGTAGGCGGGCGCTGATGACGGGAGTGTTACCGGCGGGTACGACCGGGGGTTCCGTTACCCACTTGGAACATTCGCTCACCGGATGGGACGACACGTCCCGCACGGCGGACTCACCCGGACGGGGTGCCGGTCGAGCAGGAGGCGGGCACGGAGCACGCTGGTCGCGCCCGTGGGCCTCCCGAGCCTAGGGCCGCCCGGCGAGGAGCGCAGCGCGCGCGAGGACCAGCGCCGCGACGTCGATCGCGCGCTCGTCGACCACCAGGTCGCCCTGGTGGATGTCGTAGGTGTGGCCGCCGGGGGTGCGGGTGCCGAGCCGGGCCATCGCGCCCGGCACCTTCGTGAGGTACCACGCGAAGTCCTCGCCGCCGAGCGACTGCTCGGTCAGCACGACCGAGTCCTCGCCGATGACGTCGAGCGCGGCCGCCTCGAGGATCCCCGTGCTGCGCGCGTCGTTCTCGACCGGCGGGACCCCGCGCTGGTGCCGGACCTCGACCTCGACGTCGAACGGCGCGACCATCTGCGTGACGGCGTCGTGGAACACGCGCGACGCGAGCTCCCAGGCGCGCACGTCGAGGCAGCGCAGCGTCCCGCGCACCGTGCCGGTCGACGGGATCGCGTTGTGCGCCGAGCCGGCCTGGACCATCCCCCACGTGAGGTTGACGCCCGAGCGCGGGTCGAGCCGGCGGCCGAGCACCGCGGGGACGCCCGTGATGACCTGGCCGAGCGCGAAGACGACGTCGCCGGTGAGGTGCGGGCGCGAGGTGTGCCCGCCGTCGCCGGTGATCGTCACGGTGACCTCGTCCGACGCCGACGTGATCGGGCCGATCCGCGTGCCGACGTGCCCCACGTCGGTCTTCGGGTCGCAGTGCACCCCGAAGATCCGCCCGACGCCGTCGAGCCCGCCCGCCGCGATCACGTCGAGCGCCCCGCCGGGCTGCACCTCCTCGGCCGGCTGGAAGATCAGCCGGACGCCGGTCGGCAGGTCGCCCGACTCCGCGAGCTGCGCGAGCACGAGGCCCGCGCCGAGGACGCCCACCGTGTGCACGTCGTGGCCGCACGCGTGCGCGACCCCCGGGACCGTGGACGTCCAGGGGGTGCCGCAGCGGTCCTGCACGGGCAGCGCGTCCATGTCGGCGCGCAGCGCGATGCGACGGCGTCCCGTGGTGACCGCGCCCGGCCCGATGTCGCAGACCAGGCCCGTGCCGGGCAGCAGGTGCGGCTCGAGCCCCGCGGCGCGCAGCCGGTCCGCGACGACCTTCGTCGTGCGCTGCTCGGTGCGCCCCAGCTCGGGGTGCGCGTGCAGGTCACGGCGGATCTCGATGAGCTCGTCGTGCAGGGGCGCGAGGCGCGGGATCAGGTCGGAGCGGTCGGCAGGCACGCCTTCGAGCGTAGTCGCGCGCGCTCAGAGGAGGTCCTCGCGTCCGCGGGAGCGCCACCCGTCGACCGCCGACTTGACCGTCTGGGCGTGCGCGCGGGTCGTCACGAGCAGCGCGTCGGGGGTGTCGACGACGACGACGTCCCGGACGCCGATCACCGTCACGGCGCGAGCCGAGCCGCCCACCACGAGCGCCCCGGCCGCGTCGAGGCGCAGCACCCCGGCGTCGTCGCCGAGCGTGCGCGAGCCGTCGTCCTCGGCCACCGCGTCCGCGCCGGACGGTGCCGCGAGCAGCGAGCCGAGCGACGCGAAGTCGCCGACGTCGTCCCACGTGAAGTCGCCGGGCACGACCGCGACACCGCCCGCGGCGGCCACCGGCTCGGCGATCGCGTGGTCGATCGCGATCCTGGTCAGGCCGGGCCACACGCGCGCGAGCACCTCGGCGCGCTCCGGGCCGTCCCACGCGCGTGCGATCTCGCGCAGGCCGTCGTGCAGCGGCGGGAGCTGGGCGGCGAGGTGGTCGAGCAGGACGCGGGCGCGCACGAAGAACATCCCGGCGTTCCAGCGGTAGTCGCCCGTCGCGAGGTAGGCGGCGGCCGTCTCGGCGTCGGGCTTCTCGGTGAAGCCCGCCGCGTGCCGCGCGCTGGGGGCACCCTCCACGCCGAGCGGCCCGGCGGAGCGGACGTAGCCGAACGCCGTGGACGGCTCGGTCGCTGCGATGCCGACCGTCACGACGTACCCGGCCTGCGCCGCCGCGACCCCCTCGCGCACCGTCCGCTCGAACGCCTCGGCCCCCTCGATGACGTGGTCGGCCGCGAAGGAGCCGAGCACGACGTCCTCGCCGTGCCGCTCGAGCAGCACCGCCGCGGCCAGGCCGATCGCCGCCATCGAGTCGCGCGGCGACGGCTCGGCGAGCACGTCGGAGGCCGCCACCCCCGGGAGCTGCGCCGACACGGCCGCCGCGTGGCGCTCGCCCGTGACCACGAGGACGCCGCCCGGTCCCGTGAGCGGGAGCAGCCGGTCGACCGTCCCCTGCAGCAGGGTCCGCCCCGACCCGGTGAGGTCGAGCAGGAACTTGGGCGCACCGGCCCGCGACAGGGGCCACAGACGGGTGCCGGCGCCGCCGGCCGGGACGACGGCGTGGAAGTGGGCGACAGGGCTGGTCATCCGGGCAGGGTACCGAGCCCCGGCCGCGCCCCGGCACGCCGCCCGACGCCGCTGCGGCCCACCCTCGACACGCTGCCCGTGGCCCCTGCGACCTACCCTGGACCGGTGCCCGACGACCGCCCCGCGAGCCCGCGCCGCGCGCCCAAGGACCCCGAGCGCTTCCTCGTCCGCGGCCGCCTCGAGCGGCTGCCGCGACGCCGCGCCGACCGCGACCTGGTCATCAGCTACCTCGCGAGCCGCACGCTGCCCGTGCACCAGCCCGTGACCGAGCGCGAGCTCACCGACCGGCTCGCCGCCCTCGCGACCGACCCCGTCGGGCTGCGGCGGGAGATGGTCGACGCGGGGCTCGTGACCCGCACGCGCGACGGCGCGGAGTACTGGCGCACGCACGTGACCGAGTTCGACTTCCCGTGAGCCGGCCGCGGACGGCACCGCGCCGCGGCGCCCTCACGCACTCCGGTCGCGCCGGCTCCTACGGCACTCCGCCCGGCGGCGCGGAGGCGTCCCGGAGTGTGGACTTGCTCACAAAGTGTCATCACAAGGGCCTGACGGCCCCTGCGTGGGGCTGCGGCGTGGGAACGGGTCACTAAGGTGGGAGGCGAACGGACACCGTCGTCGGACCGCGTCGTCAGAGCTGCTGCCGGGACCGGCAGCCAGCGCTGACCCCCAGCGGCTGGCTCGTGTCGTCGACCTGACTGTCAGGAGGCCTCCCCCGTGCCCACCGCACCGGCCGGAACGCTCTACCGAGGGCGTGAGGGCATGTGGTCGTGGGTCGCGCACCGCGTGACCGGCGTCCTGATCTTCTTCTTCCTCCTCGTGCACGTGCTCGACACGTCGCTCGTGCGCGTGTCCCCGGAGGCCTACAACGCCGTCATCGGCACGTACAAGAACCCGATCATGGGGCTCGGCGAGGCCGGCCTCGTCGCGGCGATCGTGTTCCACGCGTACAACGGCCTCCGGATCATCCTGGTCGACTTCTGGGACAAGGGCGCCAAGTACCAGCGCGTCCTCCTGTGGGTCGTGATGGGCCTGTTCGTGGTGACCATGGCCGGCTTCCTGCCGCGCCACCTGATGCACGTCTTCGGGGGCGAGTGATGACGACGACCTCCACGCCGATCCCGGCCCCCCGCTCGTCGGGCGGCCCCACGATCGTGCCCGCGGTCTCGCGCAACCGGCGGACCACGCGCGGCAACACCGAGCTGTACGGCTGGCTGTTCATGCGCGTCTCGGGCGTCGTCCTGGTCGCGCTGATCTTCGGCCACCTCTTCGTCAACCTCGTCCAGGGCGAGGGCATCACCGCGATCGACTTCGGCTTCGTCGCCGGCAAGTGGTCCTCGCCGTTCTGGCAGACCTGGGACCTGCTCATGCTGTGGCTCGCGATGATCCACGGGACGAACGGCGTGCGCACGATCATCAACGACTACGCGGAGCGTGACGGCACCCGCCTCGTGCTCAAGCTCGCGCTCTACACGGCGTTCGTCGTCGTGGTCGTGCTCGGCACGCTCGTCATCTTCACGTTCGACCCGTGCCCGGCGAACAGCCCCGCGGACCTGCTGCCCTCGTTCTGCACCGCCTGACGGACGCCCTCGCGCCACGGCACCCGCCGCGGCACGCGCGCGCCGCCGACGGGCCCCCTCTCGCCACCCGGCCCGACTCCCACACAGGAGGCATCGACACCGATGCAGACCCATCAGTACGACGTCGTCATCGTCGGTGCCGGCGGCGCGGGCATGCGCGCCGCCCTCGAGTCCTCCGACCGGGCCCGCACGGCTGTCATCTCCAAGCTCTACCCGACGCGCTCCCACACGGGTGCCGCGCAGGGCGGCATGTGCGCCGCCCTCGCGAACGTCGAGGAGGACAACTGGGAGTGGCACACCTTCGACACCGTCAAGGGCGGCGACTACCTCGTCGACCAGGACGCGGCGGAGGTCATGGCCAAGGAGGCCATCGACGCGGTGCTCGACCTCGAGAAGATGGGCCTGCCGTTCAACCGCACGCCCGAGGGGCGGATCGACCAGCGCCGGTTCGGCGGGCACACCCGCAACCACGGCGAGGCCGCGGTGCGCCGCTCGTGCTACGCGGCGGACCGCACGGGCCACATGATCCTGCAGACGCTCTACCAGCAGTGCGTCAAGAACGACGTCGAGTTCTTCAACGAGTTCTACGTCCTCGACATCCTGCTCTCGCACGACCTCGTGGGCGGGGACGTGTCCGACGGCGACGACGTGGCGGTGAGCGGCGTCGTGGCCTACGAGCTCGCGACCGGCGAGATCCACCTGTTCCGCGCCAAGTCGGTCGTGCTCGCGACCGGCGGCGCCGGGAAGATCTACAAGACGACGTCGAACGCCCACACGCTCACGGGCGACGGCATGGCCCTCGCGTACCGCCGCGGGATCCCGCTCGAGGACATGGAGTTCTTCCAGTTCCACCCGACCGGTCTCGCGGGCCTCGGCATCCTGCTCTCCGAGGCCGCGCGCGGCGAGGGCGGCATCCTGCGCAACGGCGAGGGCGAGCGCTTCATGGAGCGCTACGCCCCCACGATTAAGGACCTCGCGCCCCGCGACATCGTCGCCCGGTCGATGGCGAACGAGGTGCGCGAGGGTCGCGGCGCCGGTCCCAACAAGGACTACGTGCTGCTCGACCTGACGCACCTCGAGCCGGCACACATCGACGCCAAGCTCCCGGACATCACCGAGTTCGCGCGCACCTACCTCGGCATCGAGCCCTACACCGAGCCCGTTCCGGTGTACCCGACCGCGCACTACGCGATGGGCGGCGTCCCGACCAACATCGAGACCGCCGTGCTGCGCAACAACACCGACTTCGTGCGCGGGCTGTTCGCCGCCGGCGAGGTCGCGTGCGTGTCGGTGCACGGCTCGAACCGCCTCGGCACGAACTCGCTGCTCGACATCAACGTCTTCGGCAAGCGCGCCGGCCTCGCCGCGGCGGCCTACGCCTCGACGGCCGACTGGGTCGACGTCCCCGAGGACCCCGAGACCGGCGTGGTCGCCGAGCTCGAGGAGATGCGTGCCCGCGCCGTCGGGGACCGCGTCGCGGACGTGCGCCGCGACCTGCAGCAGACCATGGATGCGAACGCCCAGGTGTTCCGCACCGAGGAGTCGCTCGTCCAGGCGCTCAAGGACGTGCGCGAGCTCCAGGCGCGCTACAAGAACGTGTCGGTCCAGGACAAGGGCCGCGCATACAACACCGACCTGCTCGAGGCGCTCGAGCTCGGCTTCCTGCTCGACATCGCCGAGGTCGTCGTCGTCGGTGCCCTCAACCGCCAGGAGTCGCGCGGCGGGCACTTCCGGGAGGACTTCCCGGCACGTGACGACGAGGCCTACATGCAGCACACGATGGCGTACCGCCGCCCCTCGGGCGTCGCCGCGCCGTCCACCCCGGTGAGCGTGGAGGCGGCCGCCGCGGTCGCCGCCGAGACGCCCGGCACCCACGACGTCGCGCTCGGGTACAAGCCCGTGGTCGTGACCCGCTACCAGCCGATGGAGCGCAAGTACTGATGACGACTCAGCTCGACGACTCCCCCGGCACCTCGTCGACGCCGGACACCAAGGTCGGCGCGATCCCGAGCTTCGACGTGACGCTCAAGATCCGCCGCTACACGCCCGAGACGCACGGCGACGAGGCGTACTGGCAGGAGTTCACGGTCACGGTGCACGGCACCGACCGCCTCCTCGACGCGCTGCACAAGGTCAAGTGGGACCTCGACGGCTCGCTGACGTTCCGCCGCTCGTGCGCGCACGGCGTCTGCGGCTCGGACGCGATGCGGATCAACGGCCGCAACCGCCTGGCGTGCAAGACGCTGCTCAAGGACCTCAACCCGAGCAAGCCGATCACGGTCGAGCCCATCAAGGGCCTGCCCGTGATCAAGGACCTCGTGGTCGACATGGAGCCGTTCTTCGCGTCGTACCGCGAGATCATGCCGTTCCTCATCACGACCGGGAACGAGCCCACCAAGGAGCGCCTGCAGTCGGCCGCCGAGCGTGAGCGCTTCGACGACACGACCAAGTGCATCCTCTGCGCCGCGTGCACGTCGTCGTGCCCGGTGTTCTGGACCGACGGGCAGTACTTCGGCCCCGCGGCGATCGTCAACGCGCACCGGTTCATCTTCGACAGCCGCGACGAGGGCGGCACGCAGCGCCTCGAGATCCTCAACGACAAGGAGGGCGTCTGGCGCTGCCGGACGACCTTCAACTGCACCGAGGCGTGCCCGCGCGGCATCGAGGTCACCAAGGCGATCAAGGAGGTCAAGCGCGCGATGATCACCCGCGCGTTCTGACCGCACGACCACCCGCACGACGACGGCCCCGCCCGGGCGGCTCAGCACGAGCCCTCGGTGCGGGGCCTCGTGCGTGCGGGGCCGACGCTGGCTCGTGCGCGGGGGCGTCGCCTCGTCCGCGGGCCCAGCGCCTCGTCCGCGGTGCCAGCGCGTCGTCAGCGCGGGCAGCGCCTCGTCCGCGGGCGGGTCAGCGCTTGGCGGC
>NZ_JBFTER010000122.1:0-14486 GCF_047229345.1 Cellulomonas jepli
GTGCTGCGCCGCGTGGGTCCCCGACCGGCGTGCGTCGGCGACCCGCGCGGCGAGCGCCCCGTCGAGGGACCGACGGTCGGGCGCGGGCGCGGGCACGCCGGGCGTGCCGGGCTCAGCGGGACGTTCGGGCGGGGGAGTCACCTCCGACGCCGAGGCCGAGGCCGGGGCGTGCGCGTCGACGAGCCCGGCGTCGTGCTGCCCGACGCGCGCGTCGAACGCCGCGCACAGCGCGTGGATCGCCACGAGGTGGGCGGCCTGCACCGCGGCCGTCGACGGCGCCGGCACGGCGAGGGCCTCGTGCGCGCACCCGACCAGCGGGTTCGGCGCGGCGCCCGACAGCGCCCACACGCGCAGCCCGAGCGCCTGGCCGCGCTCCGCGGCGCGCAGGATGTTCGGGCTGCGCCCCGACGTGGACAGCAGCACGAGCACGTCACCCGGCCGGCCGTGCGCCTCGACCTGGCGGGCGAACATCTCGTCGGCGCCGTAGTCGTTGACGATCGCGGTGACGCTCGAGCTCTCCGCGCACAGCGACAGCGCCGAGAACGGGCGCCGCTCGGCGAGGAAGCGCCCGACGAGCTCGCTCGTGAGGTGCTGGGCCTCCGCGGCGCTGCCCCCGTTCCCTGCGACGAGCACCCGGTGCCCGGCGACGAGCCGGTCGGCGAGCTCGGCCCCCCAGCGCTCGACGAGCCCGCTCTGGTCCCCGAGCCAGCGCAGCGCGCGCGTGAGCTCGTCGGTGTGCTCCTCGATCCACGACTGCGTGCTCATACGGCCTGCTCCTCGACGACGTGGGCGGCCCGGCCCGCGGACACGAGCTCCCGGTAGACGCGTGCGGTCTGCTGCGCGACGCGGTCCCACCCGTACCGGCGCACGGCGCGGCGCCGGGCGGCGGTGCCGAGCGAGACGGCGTTGTCGGGGTCGTCGACGACGCTGCGGACCGCCCGGGCGAGCGCGAGCGCGTCCCGCGGGGGGACGAGCACCCCGGTGGTGCCGTCCTGGACGGTGTCGAGCATCCCGCCGACCGCGCTGGCGACGACGGGCCGCCCGCACGCCGCGGCCTCGAGCGGGACGATCCCGAACGGCTCGTACCAGGGGGTCGCGACCACGACGTGCGCGGACCGCAGGACGGCCGGCATGTCGTCGTGCGCGACGCGCCCCAGGAACCGGACCCGGTCCTCGACGTGCAGGTCGACCGCGAGCTGCCACAGGCGCCGTCCCTCGGGGTCGTCGCGCACCTCCTCCTGCGCGGGTCCGCCGACCACGGCGAGCTCGACGTCGGGCAGGAGCGGCAGCGCGCGCACGGCGTTGTCGACGCCCTTGCGCTCCACGAGCCGGCCGACGGACAGCAGCCGGAACCGGCCGTCCTGCAGCGGCGGGACGGCGTCCTCCGGGCGAGGCGGCCGGAAGTGCGTGACGTCGACCCCGCACGGCACGACCGACACGCGCGAGGACGGGACCCCGAGCCGGACGAGCTCGGCGAGCTCGTCCGTGCACGTCGCCACGACCCGCGTGACGGTCCGGGCGATCTGCGCCTCGACGTCGGCCCGCCCCGCCGGGCTCGTGTCGCGCTCGCCCTGGTGCCGGCGCTTGACGGAGCCGAGCGCGTGGAACGTCTGCACCACGGGCGGGCCGGTCACCGCGGCGGCCCGCAGCGCGGCGAGGCCGGACATCCAGAAGTGCGCGTGCACCACGTCGGGGACGCCGTGCTCCCGCCACTCCCGTGCGAGCTCGTCGCCGAGCTCGGTCATGTACGGGAGCAGCTCGTCCTTGGGCAGCGCCCGCGCCGGCCCCGCGCTCACGTGCACGACCCGCACGCCCGGGCGCATCTCGACGACCCGCGGCAGGCCCGCGTCGTCGCGCCGGGTGAACACGTCGACCTGGTGCCCCAGCCTCGCGAGGTGCTCGGCGAGCGCGGCGACGTGGACGTTCTGCCCGCCGGCGTCCACACCACCGAGCGTGGCGAGCGGGCTGGCGTGCTCCGACACCATCGCGATCCTCATCGGACGACCTCCTTGAGCAGGACTTGCCAGTCGGACAGGAAGCGGTCGAGACCGAAGTGCTCGAGCGCGTGGGCGCGGGCGGCCCGGCCGTGGGCGCGGGCCTCCTCGGGGTCGTGCAGCCAGCGGCGTGCGGCGGAGACGAGCACGTCCGGGTCCGAGCTGACGACGCCCGCCGACGGCGGGACGGCCTCGGGCGCCGCGGTCGTCGCGAGCGCGAGCACCGGCATCCCGATCGTCATGGCCTCGACGAGCGCGAGCCCGAGGCTGGTCCACCGGAACGGGTGCAGGTAGGCGCGCGCCCCGGCGAGGCGTGCGTGCATCTGCGCCTGCGGGACGTCGTCGTGCAGGTGGCCCGCGAGGTCCGGGACGAGGTCCGCGAGCCCGAGGACCCCCATGCCGTACACCTCGACGGGGACGCGCCCCGCGGCGTGCACCAGCAGGTCCGTCCCGGCGACCCGCCCGCGTCGCACCGGCTCGTTGACCACGACGGCGACGCGCTCGCGCTCCCCGGTGTACAGCGGGCCCGGGTCGTGCACGCCGTGGTCGACGACCGTCGTCGGTGCGCGCCCGCAGTCCCACATGAGCGCGTTGAACGCGGTCACGTGCGCGACGGGGATGTCGGAGCGGTCCGCGAGCGGGTGCCGGGTCGTCGCCGCCGCCCCGGCGGGCGTGTTGTGCTCGACGTACACCGCCGGCACGTCGACCCCCGCGCGCAGCCCCGTCCACCGCTCGAGCAGCTCGATCTCGTGCGGGCGCTGGAGCACCACGACGTCGGGCTCGGCCGCCCGCAGCTCCTCCGGGGCGACCTCCCGGGCGCTCGCGGGCCACGTCCACGTCCGGGCACATCCGCGCCCGTCCGGCCCGCGGTCGGGCACCACGGGGATCAGGTACTCGTCCGGGCCGGCGACGAACGACGTCTGCCACGACCCGTGCACGTGCCACACGAGGACCCTCATGCGCGCACCCCCGCCCCGAGCGCGGACCCGGTCGCGGCTCCCGCGACCGCGGCACCCGCGGCCCCGGACGTACCGGCGAGGACACTCGGGACGGCCGGCGCGTGCGCTCCGGCGGCACCGACCAGCCCGGCGACGGCGTCCACGACCTCCGCGGGGGAGATCCCGGTCAGGCACGGGTGGCCCGCGACGGGGCACTCCCGCGCCCGGGTGCCCCGGCACGCCGCCCCCTGGTCGCCCAGGAGCCGGACCGGGACGCCGTAGGGAGCCCAGCGCTCCGCGGGCACGACGGGGGAGAAGAGGGAGACGACGGGGGTGCCGACGGCGGCCGCGAGGTGCGCGGGGCCGGTGTTGCCCGTCACGACGCACGCCGCACCGGCGAGGAGCGCCGCGAGCCGGTGCAGGTCGGTGCGGCCCGCCACGGGCGTCCCGGTGCTGCCCGCGACCCGTGCCGCGAGCTCGTGCTCCGACGCCCCGCCCGTGACCAGCACGCACCAGCCGGCGTCGCCCAGGGCCGCGACCATCGCCGCGGTGTGCTCGGGTGCCGGGGCGCGCGCGGGCACCGACGCCGACGGGTGCACCACGACGTACGGCCTGTCGGGCACGAGGTCCGTGACCGAGGGCAGCGGCTCGCGCACCCGCAGGCGCCCGTCGTCGCCCGGTGCGAGCTCGCCGCCCGCCGCCCGGGCCAGCCCGAGCGCCGCCTCGACCTCGTGCAGGCCCTCGGGGCGCGGGTGGCGCACGTCGAGCAGCGCGCCCGGGTAGTCGTGGCTCGTCGCACCGACCCAGCCGATGCCCGCCATCCGCGCGAGCAGCGCCATGGGCAGCGGGCTCTGGTGGTCGGACGTGAACACCACCGCACGGTCGTACTGGTGCGCGCGCAGGCGCGCGAGCAGCGCCTGGACGGCGCCCGTGCTGAACTCCGGCGGCCGGTACCCGCTCCACGGGGCGTCGAAGCGCAGCACCTCGTCGACGCCGGGCAGCAGCCGCGCGGCGGCCTCGCCCGACCCCGACACGAGCAGGTCGACGCCCGACGCCGTCGCGGCGAGGGCCCGGACCGCCGGACCGGTCAGCAGCACGTCCCCGACGTTGTCGAGGCGGACCGCGAGGACCTTGCTCACCGGGCACCACCGCCCCCGACGCGCGACAGCGGCGCCGGTGCCGGCACGGGGCCGGCCGCAGCAGGCACCTGCGGGCTGTGCGCGCCCGCGAGCCGGGGCCCCCCGGGTGCCGCCACGTCCGGGGCCGGGGGAGCGGCGTCCGCGAGGCGCTCGCGGACCAGCGCCACGGCCTCGGTCAGGCTCACCGCGACGAGCGGTGCCGCCGCTACCTCCTCGGGCCGGGTCACGGGCGTCGGCACGAGCACCGCACCCGCCCCGGCGGCGATCGCGGCACCGACGTCCGCGCCGATGTCCCCGACGACGACGCACTCCGCGGGGCTGACCCCGAGCCGAGCCGCGGCCTGCAGCACGAGGCCCGGCTGCGGCTTGCGGCACGTGCACCCGTCGGCGGGCGCGTGCGGGCAGCGCACCCACACGTCGAACGGCCCGAGCTCGGCCTCGATCCGCGCCTCGACGGCCTCGACCTGCGCGAGCGTGAGCAGGCCGCGCCCGATGCCGGACTGGTTCGTCACGACGCCGACCTTGATCCCCCGCGCGCGCAGGTCGTCGAGCACCGCGCGCGCGTCGTCCACGACCCGCACCCGGTCGGGGTCGCCGTTGTACGGGACGTCGTGCACGAGGGTGTCGTCCCGGTCGAACAGCACCGCGCGCACCGGCACCGGCCACGGGGCCGCACCGGCGCGGTGCGCGAGGGTGCCCGCGAGCCGGTGCCGCAGCGCCGCCGCGGGGATCACCGCGCTCGTCCACGCCATCGTCCGCCGCTCCGCGAGCCAGCCCTCCTCGCCGCGTGCGGGTCCCGGCACGATGCGGCGCCGCGCGAAGTCCGCGGTGAGCGCCACCCACGCCGCCCCGGCGAGCGCCGCGGCGCCGCGCCGCCCGAGGACCGCCGCGCCGAGCGCGCACACCCCCGCGCCGACGGTCGCGACGTGCCACGCGAAGCGCCCCCGTCCCGTCTCGGCCTCCTCGCGCCACCGCGGCCCGTGCAGCGCCCGCATGAGCGCGTCGTCCCGCGCACCCGCCTGGACCCGCACGCTGACCCGCGGGTCCGCCGGCCGCACGGGGTGCTCGGTGGTGCGCGACCCCCGCACGAGCCGCCAGCCCGCCCGCCGGGCCCGCAGCGCCAGGTCCGCGTCCTCCCGGTACGCGCGCGGGAACCGCTCGTCGAAGCCGCCGAGCCGCTCGAGCACCTCCCGCCGGTACGCCATGTCGGCCGTCGCCCACCGCGCGCCCTCGAGCCCCGCGGTGTTCCGCTCCCAGTCCGTGGGCCGCCGGTGCGCGGGCAGCGGGACCCGCAGGCGCGCCTGCGTGCCGGCCACGTCCGGCCCGGCCGCCGCGAGGTCCGCGGCGAGGTGCTCCGACCAGTCCGCGGGCAGCACGACGTCGTCGTCGAGCAGCACGACCCACTCCGCGCGCACGGAGCGCCACCCGGCGTTGCGCGCCGCAGCCGGGCCCCGCCCGCCCGAGCGGACGACCCGCACCGGCACACCGGCCCGGTCGAGACCGGTCAGGTCCGGCAGGACGAGCGCCTCCGGCGCGGCGTCGAGCGACCGGTCGTCGCACACCACCACCTCGACGGGCGCCGGGCAGCCGGAGTCGAACCGCTGCGCCGCGAGGCTCTCCAGCAGCACCCCGAGCGACGGACGCCCGATGGTGGGGACCACGACCGCGTACGCCGCCCTCATCGGGCGGCCACCCCGGCGGACGCCCCCACCCGCGCGAACATCGTGGAACGCCGCACCAGGTACGGGCCCACCACCAGCAGGTCGACGGGCGCCGAGCCGAACAGCTCGAGCGCGTCGCGCGGGTCGTCCACCATCGGGCGCCCCGCGGTGTTCAGGCTCGTGTTGATGACGACCGGCAGCCCGGTGCGCGCCTCGAACGCGCGCAGGGTCGCCCCCAGGCGCGGCTGCACCGCCGGGTCCACCGTCTGGATCCGGGCGGTCCCGTCGACGTGCACCGCCGCCGGGATCCGCTCCCGCCACGCCGGGCGGACGCTGTGCACGAACAGCATGTACGGGCTCGGGATCGGCCCGTCCGTGAAGATCTCCTCCGCGCGGTCCGCGAGCACCATCGGCGCCACGGGACGGAACTGCTCCCGGCCCTTGACGTCGTTGAGGCGCTCGAGGTTCTCCGGGTGCCCCGGGTGCGCGAGCAGCGACCGGTGGCCGAGCGCTCGCGGCCCGAACTCGCTGCGGCCGTCGAACCAGGCGACGACGCCGTTGCGGGCGAGCACGTCGGCGACCTCGGCGCCGAGGTCGGCGGGCTCGCTGAACGGGACGGCCGCGCCGCGCAGCCACGCGGCGAGGTCGTCGTCGCTCCACCCGCGCCCGAGGTCCGCGCCGGGCATGGGCGTGAGCTGCTCCCCGCCGTCGGCCGCGACCTGCAGGGCCGCGCCGAGGGACGTGCCGGCGTCCCCGGCGGCGGGCTGGACCCAGACGTCCTCGAACGGGGTCTCGCGCCAGATCCGGGAGTTCGCGACGCAGTTCAGGGCGGTGCCGCCGGCCATCGCGAGCACGCGGTCGCCGGTCTGCTCGTGGATCCAGCGGGCGAGCTCGACGAGGACCTCCTCGAGGCGCGCCTGCACGGAGCACGCGAGGTCGGCGTGGTCGCCGCCCCACGTCCCGTCGTCGACCCGCTTCGGGGCCCACCGGGACCAGTCGGGCGCCTCGGCGACGAACCCGCCGTCGCCGGTCGGGTGGACGACCTCCCGGAGCTCCTCGAGGAAGCGCGGCTTGCCGTACGACGCGAGCGCCATGACCTTGTACTCGTCGCTCGAGCGCAGGAACCCGAGGTGCTCGGTGAGCGACTCGTAGAGCAGCCCGAGCGAGTGCGGCAGGCCCTGGCTCGCGAGGACCTCGAGGCGCCCGCCGCGGTACCGGCCGGCGAGGTGCGACGCGCGCTCGCCGCGGCCGTCGAGGACGAGCACGCTGCAGTCGCGGTGCGGGGCGGCCAGCGCGGCCGACGCGGCGTGCGCCACGTGGTGGGGCACGTACCGCACGAGCGCGGGGTCGACCTCGCCGCCGAGCGCGGTCGAGATGAAGCCGGGGGCCTTCTCGGCGTACGTGGTGCGCAGGTGGTCCCACGGGTCGTGCAGGCCGAGCTGTTCGGCGGGGACCACGAGGCTCGGGTCGAACGAGTACGCGATCGCGTCGAGGTCCTGCGGCCTGAGGCCCGCCTCGGCGAGGCACCAGCGCATCGACAGCTCGGGCAGCTCCCACGCGGAGAACGGGACGGGGCGCTTGCCGTGCTTGCGCCGGCTGAAGCGCTCCTCCTCGGCGGCGGCGACCGTCACGCCGTCGACGACGAGGGCTGCGGAGGGGTCGTGGTAGATGGCGTTGACGCCGAGCACGCGCATGCAGGGCCGACCTTTCTCAGGGGTCAGTCGTGTGAGCGCGTGGCTGGACTCGAGGGACACTCTGTTCCCCTCGAGCACTTCTCGCACCTTGAACCGCTTCTCGGCGGGTGTCCGGTTCGTTCCGAACCGCGAGCGCCTGACCTGCGACATCGGTTCCGGCGCGGGTTCCGCGGGCGGGCGGGGGGCGGTGCCCGTGCGGCCTCCGCAGTGGCTCGACGCCGCCCCTCGGGGCGGTCCTGAGCCGGTCGGGAGCCAGCCGTCGGCCGGTCCGGCGCGGGCCGCGAGGAGCCGGTCGGCGGGCTCCTGCGGTGTCCGCGACGGCGGCCGGCGTCAGGTCCCGGGCTTGCGCTCCGCGAACTCCGTGCCGGGCTGCGGGGCGACGCCGGTGACGTTCTCGATGAGGGACGCGGCGACGTCGCGGAGCTTGAGGTTGCGGTTCTGGGAGGCGCTGCGCAGGATCCGGAACGCCTCCTCCGAGGAGCAGCGGTTCTCCGCCATGATGACGCCCATCGCCTGGTCGATCACGGCGCGCGACGCGAGCGCGGCCTTGAGGTCCTCGTTGATCTCCGCCTGGTCCGCCGAGCGCAGGCACAGCCGCAGGGTGCGGGCGACCTCGTCGGCGTACATCTCGGCGGTGGCCAGCGCGTCGTCGTCCCACACGCCCGGGTCCTCGGAGTACAGGTTGATCGCGATGTCGACGCCCTCGCGCACGCTGCGGGGGATCGCCGCCGCCGAACGGAACCCGACCTGCCGGGCGGCGTCGGCCCACGCGGGCCAGCGCTCGTCGCCGCGCTCGAGCTCCTGGATCACGATCCGCTCGCCGGTCTCCGCGGACGTCAGGCACGGGCCCTCGTTCGCGGCGAACTCGACCTCGTCGCACTGCGCGGCGCGCTCGTCGCTGCTGGCGACACCGGTGGGCCGTCCCTGGCGCTTGAGCATGATCGCGACGTGCGCGTCGGGCCGGATGCGCGCCGCCGCGGCCTGCGCGACGCCCTCGACGAACTCCTCGACGCCTGCCGCCTCGAGCAGCAGCGTGTGCAGCTCGGTGATCGCGTGCGCGCGCTCGACGGTCCGGTCCATGGGTGCGCTCCTCGGGTCGACGACGTCCACGGGACAAGGATCGCCCGGGCGCCCGGATCGCGCACGCGCCCCGCGCGAGGCAGGTCGGACGCCCGTCCGGCTCGGGTCGCGAGAAGCGCTTCTCCGGCGCACCATCTGTCCCATGAGCCGCGTCGGCTCGGCCCTCCAGCCAGCGGGGGCGCCCGCCCGGGTGAACCTGGGCGGGACGGCGCCGTCCGCCACCGTGGACGGCCCGCCCGCCGGCGTCCGTGTCCGCTTCCGTCGACGACCGTCGGCCCGGACCGGCGTGGGTGTCCCCACGGGCGGGATCGGAGGGGTGCGTGATGAGCACGCGACGGGTGGGACTGTGCGGGACGGTGGCGGCGGCCGGGGTGCTCGCGCTCGGCGCGTGCGCGTCGGGCAGCGGGGAGCCGGAGCAGGCCGAGGTGACGTACGGGTCGGACGCCGCGATGAGCGGTGAGCTCACGGTGATGGGCTTCGGGACGGGCGACGACGTGGCGCAGGTGCGCTACGACCGCGCCACGGAGGAGCTCGGTGACGACGTCGAGGTCTCCCTGGTCGAGGGCGACCTCGACATCCAGGCGTTCCTCTCCGCGGTCGCCGCGGGCGACCCGCCCGACCTCGTGTACGCGAACCGGGACCAGATCGGCACGTTCGCCTCGCGCGGGGCGATCCTGCCGCTGACGGACTGCATCGCGGCGGAGGACGTCGACACCGGCCAGTTCCGGGAGGCCGCGTCCGGCCAGGTGACCTTCGACGACGTGGTGTACGCGTTGCCGGAGTTCAACCAGGTCCAGGTCACGATGGCGGACTCCTCGCTGCTGTCGGCGGCCGGGCTCGGCATCGAGGCCGTCAACGGCTCCGACTGGGACGCGGTCACGCAGGCGACCTCGGCGCTGGTCCGCCGCGACGGGGGCGCGCTGTCGGTGATCGGCTTCGACTCCAAGCTGCCCGAGTTCTTCCCGCTGTGGGCCAAGGCGAACGGTGCGGACCTGCTGTCCGACGACGCCCGCACCGCCCAGCTGGACTCCCCGGAGGCGCTCGAGGCGCTCGAGCTCGCGGTGGCGGTGTACGACGCGCAGGGCGGGTTCCCCGCGGTGAAGGCGTTCCGCGACTCCGCGGACTTCTTCGGCGAGGGCAACCAGTTCGCGACGCACACCCTCGGGGCGATGCCCATGGAGAACTGGTACGTCAACGTGCTCAACGAGGTCTCCCCGGACGCGACGCTCGCGTTCGACACCTTCCGCTCCCGGGAGGGCGAGCCGCTCGCGTTCGCGACGGGCTCGGCGTGGGCCATCCCCGCGGGCAGCCCGAACGCGGCGGCGGCGTGCCGGTTCGCGGCGACGATGGTCGAGCAGGACAGCTGGCTCGCGGCGGCGCAGGCCCGCGCCGACGCCCGCGCCGAGTCCGGACAGGTGTTCACGGGGCTGCTGACCGGCAACGCGGACGCCGACGAGGAGATCCGCTCGACGCTCGTCGAGCCGTCCGGCTCCCCGGTGTGGGACCAGGCGGTCGAGGCGGTGTACGAGGCCAACGAGAGCACGTTCTCGCTGCCCGCGAACCCGGCGGACGCCGAGTTCAAGGCGGCGTGGCAGGACGGCGTGAACCGCGTGCTCAACGGCCAGCAGGAGCCGGCCGAGGCGCTCGCGCAGGCGCAGCAGGAGGCGCAGGAGGCGCTCGACGACGCCTGGGCCGAGTGGGACGAGCGGTCGGACGGCTGACGTGACCACCACGACGGCCGCCCCGGTGGCCGCGGGTCCCGTCGCGCCCACCCGCACCCGCACCGCGCGGGCCCGGTCGCGGCGGAACCTGCGCTCCGCCCTGCTGTTCCTGAGCCCGTGGATCCTCGGGTTCCTCGTCTTCACGCTGTGGCCGGTCGTGTACTCGGCGTACCTGTCGCTGACCGACTACGACGTGATCAACGACCCGCGGTTCATCGGGCTCGAGAACTACCGCGACATGGCCGCCGACCCGAAGATCGCGCTCGCGCTCACGAACACGGTGGTCTACACGGTGCTCGCGGTCCCGCTGCACGTGGCCGGCGCGCTCGGTCTCGCGCTGCTGCTCGAGCGGGCCGGGCGCTCCTCGGGGTTCTTCCGCACGACGTTCTTCCTGCCCAAGATGACCCCGCCGGTCGCGGTGGGGGTGCTCGTGCTGCTGCTGTTCAACGGGCAGAACGGGCTGGTCAACGAGGCGCTCGGCGCGGTCGGCATCCAGGGGCCGTACTGGACGACGGACCAGATGTGGATCAAGCCCGCGCTCGTGCTCATGAGCATGTGGACGATCGGCTCGACCGTGATCATCCTGCTCGCGGCCCTGCGCCAGGTGCCGTCCGAGCTGTACGACGCGGCGCGGGTCGACGGCGCGGGGTTCTGGCGCCGGACGTTCGCGGTCACCGTGCCGATGATCTCGGGGACGCTGTTCTTCGTCGTCGTGGTCAACACGATCGCGGCGTTCCAGATGTTCACCGAGGCGTACACCGCGTTCTTCGGCTCGGGGAACACGACCTACGCCAACGAGGCCGCGCTGTTCTACGTCATCTACCTGTTCCAGCAGGGCTTCGAGAACCTCAACATGGGGTACGCCTCGGCGATGGCGTGGCTGCTGTTCGTGATCATCCTCGCGGTGACGCTCGTGCAGCTCGCGGTCTCCAAGCGCGTCGTCTACTACGAGGGGGACCAGAAGTGACGGGCCGCCTGGGACGCCCGCTGATCCTCGCGGCGCTCGTCGCCGCGACCGTCGTGTTCGTGTACCCGTTCGTGTGGCTCGTCAGCGCGTCGTTCAAGCCGCGCGGGGAGGTCTTCGACAACCGGCTGATCCCCGAGACGTTCACGCTCGACAACTACGTGCAGGTGTGGCGCGAGGTGCCGATGGCCCAGTGGCTCGGCAACACCGCGCTCGTCACCGTCCTGGCGGGGGTCACCGTGACCCTGTCCAGCGCGGCCGTCGCGTGGGGGTTCGCGTACTTCCGGTTCCGGGGGCGCGGGTTCCTGTTCGGGCTCGTCCTCGCGACGATGATGCTGCCCGGCGCGGTCACGCTCATCCCGACGTACCTGATCTGGAAGGAGCTCGGCTTCGTCGGGACCCTGACCCCGCTGTGGGCCGGGAACCTGTTCGGCAGCGCGTTCTACATCTTCCTCATCCGGCAGTTCTTCCTCGGGCTGCCCCGTGAGCTGTTCGAGGCCGCGTCCCTCGACGGCGCCGGCAACTGGACGATCTTCCGGTCCATCGCCCTGCCGCTGGCGCGCCCGGCGCTCGTGCTCACCCTGCTGTTCGAGACCCAGGCCGCGTGGACCGACCTCATGCGCCCGCTGATCTACGTGCAGGACTCCGACAAGTTCACCGTCCCGCGCGGGCTCAAGGCGCTCCTCGACCAGTACGGGTTCGGCGGGGAGTGGCACTGGGAGATCGTCGTGACCGCCTCGGTCATCGCGACGCTGCCGATGATCCTGCTGTTCTTCGTCGGGCAGCGGCACTTCGTGGAGGGCATCGCCACGACCGGCTCGAAGGGCTGACGTCACCGGCAGGCCCGGCACCCGCCGGGCCTGCCGGCCCACCCGCGGCCGGACCGTGCCCGGCGGGGCGCCCGGTCAGCGGCGCCCGTCCCCGGTCACCACGCCGAGCGGGCGTAGTCCTTGAGGAAGCAGCCGAACAGGTCCTCGCCCGCCTCGCCGCGCACGATCGGGTCGTACACGCGCGCGGCGCCGTCGACCAGGTCGAGCGGGGCGTGGAAGCCCTCCTCGGCGAGGCGCACCTTGGTCGGGTGGGGCCGCTCGTCGGTGATCCAGCCCGTGTCGACGGCCGTCATGAGGATGCCGTCGGTCGCGAGCTCGGCGGCGCTCGTGCGCGTGAGCATGTTCAGCGCGGCCTTCGCCATGTTCGTGTGCGGGTGCCCCGGGCCCTTGTAGCCGCGCGAGAACACCCCCTCCATCGCCGAGACGTTCACGACGTACGTGCGCCGGGCGCTCGCGGCCCGCATCGCCGGGCGCAGACGGCTGACGAGGATGAACGGCGCCGTCTGGTTGCACAGCTGGACCTCGAGCAGCTCCATCGGGTCGACCTCGTCGACCGTCGCGACCCAGCTGTTCGTGTCGTGCGTGTCGGGCACGAGACCGCCCGCGTCGATCGACGTGCCCGCGACGAGCCGCTCGAGCGACGCGGCGTGCGCGGTGAGGGCCTGGGCGGTGAGCGCGCCGGCGTCCGCGGCGGCCAGGGCGAGGGCCGGGCTGGTGAGCTCGCTGACGGCGCCGGCGAGCGCGCGGGGGTGGGCGTCGCTCGTGTGGCCGAACGTGCGGATCGCGGGCAGCGGCCCGGCGGGCAGCGGGGCGAGCTCTGCGTCGGCGAGGCGGGAGTACGCCCCCGGGGAGCGGCGGACCGTCTGCGCGGCGTTGTTGATCAGGACGTCGAGCGGCCCGGCGGCGGCGACCGAGTCGGCGAGCGCGACGACCTGGGCGGGGTCGCGCAGGTCGATCCCGACGATCTCGAGCCGGTCGAGCCAGTCCGCGGCGTCGGGCATCGCGGCGAAGCGCCGGGCCGCGTCGCGCGGGAAGCGGGTCGTGATCGTGGTGTGCGCGCCGTCGCGCAGGAGCCGCAGCGCGATGTACATGCCGATCTTGGCGCGCCCGCCCGTGAGCAGCGCACGCCGGCCGGTCAGGTCGGTGCGGGCGTCGCGCTTCGCGTGGTTGAGCGCGGCGCACGACGGGCACAGCTGGTGGTAGAACGCGTCGACCTCGGTGTAGAGCTCCTTGCAGATGTAGCAGGGCCGCGCCTTGAGCAGCGTCCCGGCGGTCGCGCCGCGGGCGTTCGACACGAGCGGGATCCCGAGGGTCTCGTCGTCGATGCGCCCCGGGCTGCCGGTCGCGGTCGCGGCGACGACGGCGCGGTCGGCGGCGCTGATCGCGGCCCGCTTCTCGGTGCGGCGGTGCTTCTTCACGGCCTTGAACAGCCCCGACGTCGCGCGCCGGGCGACCGCGTGCTGGGGGTGGTCGTGGGGGAGGGTGACGAGGTGGTCGACGACGCGCAGGAACGTCGCGAGGTCCGCGTCGTCCACACCGGGGGCGTGGTGGTCCGCCTGCTCGTCGACGTGCTCCAGCGCGGGGGACAGCTCGTCGGCGGGGGACGGCTCGGCGTCCCGGTGCTGGGCGGCGCCGCGCGCGTCGCGGCTGTCGGTGACGGTCATGTGGCTCTTCCATCTCTGCCGCCCCGGGCGGACGACGGGCCTCGCGGGGCCTCGTCCTCACGGGCACACGCCGGCGCGAGGTGCGCGCCAACCGCTCAGCGTACCGGCGGGCGGGCCGATCTCTGGGGTGACGTTCGCCGCACGTCCGGCGCCTGACTGCCGCGCGAGGGCGCTGCCGTCGGCCGCGATTGCGTGACGGGCACCGGCTGGGCGCCGCGTGTGCGGTGATATCGTCCGTTTCGTGACGCACTTCCGGATCGCCGAGGCCGCCGAGCTGCTCGGGGTGAGCGACGACACCGTGCGCCGCTGGGTCGACTCGGGCCTGCTGCGCGCGGGGTGGGACAGCGCGGGGCGCCGGCTCATCGACGGCGCCGACCTCGCCGCCCGCGCCGTGCAGAACGCCCGCACCCCCGAGGACCCGGGCGCGGCCACGAGCTCGGCGCGCAACCGGTTCGTCGGGCTCGTCACGGCGATCACCGCCGACACGGTCATGGCCCAGGTCGAGCTCCAGTGCGGCCCGCACCGGGTCGTGTCCCTCATGTCGAGCGAGGCGGTGCGCGAGCTCGACCTGCACGTGGGGGCGCTCGCCGTCGCGGTGGTCAAGGCGACGACGGTCCTGGTCGAGACGCCGGGCACGAGCCGGTGAGGACCGGGCGCCGGGGACCGCGGTCCGCGACGGCCGCGCGGGAACGTGCGTCGCGGGCAGGTGCGTCGCGGGCCGGTGCGTCGCGGGACGGCGCACCCGGCCCGACGCGTCGCCCCGGCACCGTCCTGGCCCGGCTCGGGGCGACACCCGCGCCA
>NZ_JBFTER010000123.1:0-14405 GCF_047229345.1 Cellulomonas jepli
CGGGTGCGCCGCCGGCACCGCGCCGCCCGCCGCTCGTGCCGCTGTTCGTCGTCGGCTTCCTCGTGGCCGTCGCGGTGCGCGGCGCCGGCGTGCTGCCCGACGCCGCGCTCGACGGCGCCCGGCTCGCGGGCACGGCGCTGCTGACGGCGGCGATGCTCGGGCTCGGTGCCGACGTGCACGTGCCGACGCTGGTCCGCACGGGCGGGCGGGCGCTCGCGCTGGGCGCCGTCTCGACCGCGGTCACCACGACGGTGAGCCTCGCGGGCCTCTACCTGCTGGCCTGACCCACCATCGCGGCGAGCTCGCGCGCCGCCGGGCTGAGGTCGCCGTGCGTGCGGGTCACGAGACGCAGCCGCCGGCCCAGGTCGAGGCCGTCGGTCGGTACCCGCACGAGCGTGCCGTGCGCGAGCTCCGCGGCGACGGCCAGGTCGGACACCACGCCCACCGCGTCACCCTCGTGCAGGGCGGCCTTGACCGCGGCGGTCGAGCCGAGCTGCGGAAGGTCCGCCGCGAGCGCCTCGCCGGCCGCCTCGAGCGCGCGCTCCAGCGTGTCGCGCGAGCCCGAGCCCTTCTCGCGCAGCACGAGCGGCCCGGTCGCGAGGTCGTGCGCCGTGACCGGCTCGCGGCGCCGGGCCCACGGGTGCTCGGGGTCGACCACGACGACGAGCTCGTCGCGCGCGACCGTGCGCATCCGCAGCCCGCGCAGGACCTCGGTGCCCTCGACGAACCCGACCTCGGCCTCGCCGTCGAGCACCGCCCGCATGACGCCGGCGGAGTTCCGGACGATGAGCTCGACAGCCGCAGGCGTGCGCTCGGTCTCGTCGCTGCTGCGGCGCCGGCGCCACGCCGCGAGCCAGCCGGGCACCAGGTGCTCGGCGACCGTCAGGGAGGCGGCGACGACGAGGTGCGCGGTGCCGCCCTGGCCCCGCAACGCCGAGACGCTGGCCTCGAACGCGTCCGACGCGGTCAGCACGTCGCGCGCCCAGGCGGCCGCCGCGGTGCCGTCCTCGGTGAGCACGGAGCCGCGCGGAGACCGGTCGACGAGCCGCAGGCCGAGCGAGCGCTCGAGCCGCCGCACCCCGGCGGAGACGGTCGGCTGGGAGTGCCCGAGCGAGCGGGCGGCAGCGCTGATGCTGCCGCTGGTGTCGATCGCGACCAGCAGCTCGAGCGACGTGAGCGAGGTCCGGGCCATCGATCGAGCCTATGCCCGGCGGCCGACGCGGCACCGGGCCGGACCGCACGGGCTCGCCTCGGCCCCGGGAGAGGTGGCGCGGTCAGGCGCCGCACGCCTCGCGGACCGTGCGGCCGACCGCCGGCCGGATCTCGTCCTCGGTGAACCCGAACGGCTCCGAGAGCTGGGTCACCGTGCCGTCGCGCAGCAGCCGGCGCAGGTCCCGGCCGAACGGGACCGCGAGCGCGGAGTCGGCGGGCCGGAAGGCGAACGCCGCGAAGCGCTCGTTCCCGTCGTCCGCCGGGAAGATCCCCGCGACGCGCACGCCGCTGTCCGGGCCGCGCGCCATCCACCGCACCGCGACCGACGTCAGCGCGACGACGTCCACCGCCCCGTCGAGCAGGGCCGTCCGCAGGCTCTCCGGGTCGGGCAGCGCGAGGGCCCGCTCGGGCGGCAGACCACCGGCCGCCAGGTCCGCCTCCTCGACGGACCCGCGGAGCACGCCGACCCGCAGGTCGGGCTCCGCGACGAGGGCCTCGTAGGAGCCGAGCTCGCGGTCGTCGCCGGACCGCACCGCGAGGCCCTGGTGGACGCAGTTCACGGGGTCCGAGAACCGGACCTGCGCGCAGCGGTCGGGCGTCACGGCGATGCCCGCGGCGATCACGTCGAACGCGCCCCCGAGCAGGCCGGGGATGAGCCCGGGGAAGTCGGTGACGACGCCGCGCACCTCCTCGATGCCGAGGCCGGCCAGGACCGCGCGCGCGACCTCGACGGACTGCCCGGTCGGCTGCGCGCCGTCGGTCATGAAGCCGAACGGCTGCTCGTTGGCGATCCCGAGCCGCAGGAACCCGGCGCGGCGGCCCGCGGTCAGCAGGTCGTCGCCGCGCGCGCACCCGCCGAGCAGGACCGTCGCCGCGGACGCGACGCCCGCGGCGAGCACCGAGCGGCGGCTGATCACCGCACGCCCGCCGGGGCCTCGCGCCCGGGCGCGACGCCCTCCTGCCCGTCGGCGGACATCGCCCCGGCGAGCGTCCCCGGCCGGCCGAAGACGTACCCCTGCGCGAGGTCGCACCCGAGCGTGCGGACGTGGCGCAGCAGCTCGACGTCCTCGACCCCCTCCGCGACGACGTCCGCACCGAGCGCCCGGCCGACGGCGACGACGGCCCGCACGATGTGCGCCGCGCGCTCCGCGGCCTCGGGCGACGGGTCCGCGAGGCCCTGCACGAACGCCCGGTCGATCTTCAGCAGCGTCACGGGGTAGTCCCGCAGGCGCGCGAACGACGAGTACCCGGTGCCGAAGTCGTCGACCGCGACCCCGATCCCCGCGTCCCGCAGCGCGACGAGCGTCGGCAGCACCCGCTCGTCGTCGGCCAGCACGCTCTCGGTCACCTCGATCCCGAGCCAGCGCGTCGGGACGTCGAGCTCGGTGAGCAGGTCGACGATGCCGACCGCCACGTCCGGCCCGGTGAGCTGGCGCGCCGACACGTTGACCCACATCCGCACGTCGCCCCCGCAGCGCCGGTTGTGCTCCGCGACCGCCACGACCGCGTCGCGCATGATCCACCGGCCGAGCCCCACGATGAGCCCGGTCTCCTCGGCGACGGGGATGAACTCGCACGGGGGGACGTTGCCGCGGGTCGGCGTGGACCACCGCATGAGCGCCTCGACGGCGATCGTCTGCCCGGTGCGCAGGTCGACCTCGGGCTGGTACGCGACGCCCAGCTCGTCGCTGCCCGCCGCCCGCCGCAGGTCCGCCGCGAGCTGCAGGCGCTGGCGTGCGGTGTCGCCCAGGCCCTCCTCGAACCACCGGAAGCACGCGCCGCCGGCGGCCTTCGCCCGGTACATCGCGACGTCCGCGAGCCGCAGCAGCTCGTCCCAGTTCTGCGCGCGGTCGCCGCTGTGCACGACGCCGAGGCTGCAGCCGACCGTGAACTCCTCCTCGTGCAGCACGAACGGCTCGTCGAACGCCTCGACCACGGCGCGGGCGAGCGCCTCGGTACGCGCCCGGCTCGTGTCGGGGACGACGATGACGAACTCGTCGCCGCCGAGCCGCCCGGCGGTGCCGCCCCGCGGGGTCAGGGACTCGGCGCGCTGCGCGGCGAGCACGAGCAGCTCGTCACCGAGGCCGTGCCCGTAGGAGTCGTTGACGAGCTTGAACCGGTCGAGGTCGAGCAGGAGCACGGCCACGCCGCGTCCGCGGGTCCCGAGCATCCACTCGGCGCGCTCGCGCACGAGGACCCGGTTCGCGAGCCCGGTCAGGGGGTCGTGCATCGCGGCGTGGCCGAGCCGGCGCTCGGCGTCGCGACGTCGCGTCATCTCGCGGGCCGCGACCAGGACCGACTCGACCCCGTCGTCGAGCGTCCCCTCGGGCACGGCACGCAGCTCGTAGAACAGCGGCCCGACGTCGACCGACGCGGTCCGGGTCACGGCGGGTGCCGCGGCGCGCGACGCCCCGGCCGGCCCGTCGTCGTGCCCGGCGCCCGGCCCGTCCCCCGCGCCGGCGACCGCCTGCCCGCCCGGGCCACCGCCCGTGACCTACGCCGCGAGGTCCGCGACCGCGGCGAGGAGCGTGTGGTGCGTGGCGAGCTCGGCGACGGGACGCCCGGGCCAGTCGGCGGGCAGCGGCACGACGTCGAGCAGCGCCTGGTTGGCGAAGAGCAGGCGCCCGTCGGAGCTCACGCGGGCGAGCGCGTCGGGCGTGCTCGACGTGATCGTCTCGAGCTCGCGCGTGCGGCGGCGCAGGTCCCGCGTGCGCGCCTCGGCGGTCGCGACGGCCCGCCGCTCCGCGTCCGCCTGCACGACGAGCACGAGCGCGGCGAGCGCGGTGATGACCAGCCCCGCGACGAGGACGGGCAGCGACACCCAGGGCGCGGCGCGCGTCGAGGAGCCCGTGAGCGTCCAGGTCCGGTCGAGCAGGTCCACGTCGACCGAGCTCGCGTCGGCGGGGCGCAGGCCGGGCTCCGCCACCGGGCCGCTGGTGGAGAACTCGGCCAGCTCGACGCCGAGCTCGTCGTCGACCACGCTGACCGCGACGCCCGGGTGCAGGTGGCGCATGCTCTCGCCCAGGAACGAGTCGATGCGGAACGTCACGACGGTCCACCCGGTGAGCTCCGAGCGGCGCGCGTCGACCGTGTCGGGCGGGTCCGCGCCCTCGCCGTAGACCGGCACCGCGATCGCGGCCTCCGCGGCACCGCGTCCCGTGGCCCTCGACCAGAACGGCGCGCTGAGGCGCGGCTCGCCGCTGTCGCGTGCCGCCGCGAGCGAGCGGCCGACCTCGTCGAGCCCGACGCCGTCGAGCAGCACCGAGCTGCCGTACGAGGCGGACTGCCGGACCACGGCGCCACCGCCGGACCCGCCGCCCAGCTCCGCGACGTCGAGCGGGACGGCGCCGGTCGCACGGTCCTCGGCGGTGCCGGGCGCGACCCACAGCAGCGCGCGGGTCGCGACCGAGCGGTCCTGGACGTCGAGGGCCTCGATGCGCCCCGCCCAGGCGTCGGGGACGGTCCCGGCGTCCGCGGGGCCGACCAGGGTCGCGGCGAGCGCGACGCCGCGCTGGACGTCGAGGCGCGTCGGCAGCGCGCTCGAGGCGATCGCGAGCTCGCTCGCCACCTCGACCCGCTCGTGGTCGCGCAGGCGGTGCTCGTCGAGCGCCGCGGACGCCACCGAGAGCGCGACGCCCACGGGCACCGCGATCGCCGCCGCCCAGTGCATGCGGCGCCGGCCGGGTCGCCCCGGTACGGCAGATCCCATCGGCGAGCCCCCTTCGCCGGGCGCGCCAGTCGTCGCCCCCTCCGTCATTGATAACCGCGCGGGGGGCGGCACGACAAACACGGGGCGCCGGATCGGGGCAGAACGGGCGACCGGCGCCCGAAGTTCACCCGCTCGGCGCAGACGCGCGGGCCCGCACCCGCCGCGGACGGCGGGTGGGCCGTCGTCCGCGTGTCCACTGCGCGCGCCCACCCCTCCGGCCGCCCGTTCGTGCACCTAGACTCGCGCCCGTGATCTTCAAGGCCGTGGGCGAGGGCAGGCCCTATCCGGACCACGGGCTCGTCACGCCCCGCGAGTGGGGCACGGTCCCGCCCCGCCAGGTGCGCCTCGACGAGCTCGTGACGACCAAGCGCACCTTGAACCTCGACAACCTCCTGTCGGAGGACTCGACGTTCTACGGCGACCTCTTCGCGCACGTCGTGCAGTGGAAGGGCGTGATGTACCTCGAGGACGGCCTCCACCGCGCCGTGCGGGCCGCGCTCCAGCAGCGCCCGATCCTGCACGCACGGGTCCTGGTGATGGAGTCGTGAGCGTGGACCCGGACCGCGCCCGCACCCTGCGCCGGCGTCAGGTGCACGAGCGCCAGGCCGTCGTGTTCGGCGTGCTGCTCGCGTCGCTGGCGCTCGCAGGTCTCGGTGCCGCGGCCGTCTACACCGACACGGTCGACGTCCCGTTCCTCGCGCGCGACTTCTCCACGCCGAGCCCCACGGCGGGCCTCGCGGTCGTCGCGCCGTGCCCGCCCGCGGGCGCGCTGCCCGCAGCCGCCGGCACCGTGACCGTCAACGTCTACAACGGCTCCGGCCGCCCGAACCTCGCGGGCTCGACGCTCGCGGAGCTCACGACCCGCGGCTTCGTCGCCGGCGCGACCGGCAACGCCGCCGCGCTCAAGGGCGTCGGCCGGATCTCGTACGGCGCGTCGGGCGTGGCGTCGGCCTACGCGCTGTGGGACCACCTCGACGAGGTCGAGCTCCAGCTCGACGACCGTGCGGACGCGACCGTCGACCTCGCGCTCGGCGAGGGTTTCGAGGGGTTGGTGCCCGCGGACGAGGTCCTCGTCGACGCCGCCGCCCCGATCCCCGCGCCGACGGGCTGCGTGCCGCTCGAGCAGATGACGCCGGTGCCGGTCGTCGGCCCCGCTCCCGCGCCCGCCGAGGGCGAAGCGGCCGGCTGAGCCGCCGACGTCGCGTCGAGGGGTGCGGCGCGAGCACCTGCGGGCAGGCACCCCTCGACGGGGACGTCAGTGCCGCAGCTCGTCGCCGCCCGGCACCGACGCCGGGCTCGCCGGCTCGTCGTGCGTCCCGCGCCAGCGCGAGAGCGTCCGCATGAGGTGGTAGATCCCGATCGCGGCGGCGGTGCCGAGCGCGATGCCCTCGAACGCGAGGTCGCCGGCCTTCCACGAGTAGTTGGCGATGCCGACGACCAGCGCGACGGCGGCCGTGGTGAGGTTCACCGGGTCGGAGAAGTCGACGCGGTTCTGCACCCAGATCCGCGCGCCGAGGATGCCGATCATCCCGTAGAGCATCGTCGTGGCGCCGCCGAGCACGCCCGCGGGGATCGTCGCGACGAGGGCGCCGAACTTCGGGGACAGGCTCAGCACGAGCGCGGCACCGGCCGCGACCCAGTACGCCGCGGTCGAGTAGACCTTCGTCGCGGCCATGACCCCGATGTTCTCGGCGTAGGTCGTGGTGCCCGAGCCGCCGCCCGCACCCGCGAGGGTCGTCGCGAGACCGTCGGCGAGCAGCGCGCGGCCCGTGAGGTGGTCGAGGTCGGTGCCCGTCATCGCGGCGACCGACTTCACGTGGCCCACGTTCTCGGCGATCAGCACGAAGACCACGGGCACGAACAGGCCGAGCACCGCGGGGTCGAACGTCGGTGTCGTGAACGTCGGCAGGCCCACCCACGCCGCCCGGTCGACCGTCGTGAAGTCGACCTGGCCCTGGAGCACCGCGGCGACGTAGCCGACGAGCACGCCGACGAGGATCGCGAGCCGCCCGAGCAGGCCGCGGAACAGCACCGTGACGAGGATGATCGCGAGCAGCGTGACCATCGCGGTGAGCGGCGCCTTCTGCACGTTGCTCCACGCGGCGGGCGCGAGGTTGAGGCCGATGAGCGCGACGATGGTGCCGGTCACCACGGGCGGCATCACGACGTCGATCCAGCGCGCACCCGCGAGGTGCACCACGAGCCCGACGACGGCCAGCAGCACCCCGGTCACGAGCACGCCGCCGAGCGCGACGGACTGCCCGCCCGACGCGGTCGCGGCGCCGATGGGGGCGAGGAACGCGAAGCTCGACCCGAGGTAGCTCGGGAGCCGGTTGCCGGTGATCAGCAGGAAGCCGACCGTCCCGACCGCGGAGAAGAACAGCGTCGTCGCGGGCGAGAACCCGGTGATCAGCGGGACGAGGAACGTCGCCCCGAACATCGCCACGACGTGCTGCATGCCGATGCCGACGGTCCGCGGCCAGCTCAGGCGCTCGTGCGGCCCGACGACGGCCTCCGGTCGGACGGTGCGGCCGTCGCCGTGCAGCTGCCATCCGGCGAACCGTCGACCGGTCGTGCTCGTGCTCACGTGGGTGCTCCTTCTGCTCCGCAGGGCTCGGCGAGCTGCTCCGCCGGGCTCAGCGAAGACTAGCGACGGGCGGGCGGACCGTGCGGGCGCGCGCGGCACGCCCCGGCACGCCTGGAGCGCCCGGCGCTAGGGTGTGCTCCCCCGGCGGGGCACGACGTCGGGACCCGCCCCTGCTTCCGCCGGAGGTCCCCGTGCGCACGCCGTCCCCGTCCCTGCGCTCGCGTGTCGCGCTCGTCGTCGCGTTCCTCGCCGTGCACACCTGGCTCGCGTGGCTCGGCGCGGTGCGGCTCCCCATGGAGGCGTTCTACGACCTCGAGCTGTACCGGTTCTGGATGTGGCAGGGCCTCGAGACCGGTACGTGGCCGGTGCTCGACGGTGACTGGGTCTACCCCGCGGGGGCGCTCGTGCCGCTCCTCGTGCCGGGCCTCGTCGACGCGGTCGACACGCGCACGTACATGCTCGCGTGGGCCGCGCTGGTCACGCTGCTGAACGGGCTCGCGCTCGTGCTGCTGCTGCGCCCGCGCCGGGGGGCGTCGACCCTCGGCGCCTGGTGGTGGCTCGCGTTCCTCGCCGCCCTGGGCCCCGTCGCGATGGGCCGCCTCGACGCGGTCGTCGCGCCGCTCGTGGTCGTGGCGCTCGTGCTCGCGGCGCAGCACCCCGCGGTCGCCTCGGCGCTGCTCACGGTCGGGGCGTGGATCAAGGTCGCGCCGGGCGCGCTGCTGCTCCCGCTGGTCCTCGTCACGCGGCGCCCGTGGCGTGACGTCGTGCTGCCGCCCGCGGTCGTGTGCGCCGTCGTGGTCGGCGCGGTCACGCTCGGCGGCGGGCTCCCCCACCTCGGCAGCTTCCTGGCCGAGCAGGGTGAGCGCGGGCTGCAGGTCGAGTCCGTGGGCGCGACGCCCTGGATGGTCGCGGCGCTCGTGACGCCGGCCGTCGAGCGGCGCCTCAACGAGGAGCTCGTGACGTACGAGGTGCACGGCCCGGGCGCGCAGCTCGCGGCCGACTCGCTCGGGCTCGCCCTGGTGCTCGCGCTCGCCGCCGTGACCGCCCTGCTGTGGTGGGCACGACGACGCGCCGGCACCTCGGTCGCCGTGGAGGCGTTCGTGGTGCGCGGCGCGCTGCTCGTGGCGACGACCCTCATCGTGTTCAACAAGGTCGGGTCGCCGCAGTTCGTCGGGTGGCTCGCGCCGCCCGTGGTCGTCGCCCTCGCCCTGCGGCTGCGGGGCTGGGAGGTGACCGCCGTGCTGGTGCTCGTGATCGCCGGGCTGACCCAGATCGTGTTCCCGACCGGGTACAACCACCTGCTCGGGGGCGACGCGGTGGTCACGCTCGCGCTCGTGCTGCGCAACGTCCTGCTGGTGGCCCTCCTGGCGGTGACGGCGCGTGCCGTCGTCCGCCAGGAGGGCCGACCTCAGGAGGTGGGGAGCGAGGGGACCCCGCCGGACTCGACCGCGGCGATCCACGCGAGCAGGTAGGCCCGCGAGTTCCCGTCGTCGATCCACTCGTCCGACAGCTTCTGCGCCTCGTCCCACGCCGTCGCGGCGTCCTCGGGCCCGGCGAGCGCCGAGTACGCGAGGATGTAGTCCGAGAACTTGGCCTCCCAGCCGCCCGGCGTGCCCTCCGCGACGCGCGCCCGGATGCCCTCCGGGTCGCCCGCGAGGTAGCCCGAGACGGGGCTCATGGGCAGCAGCAGGATGCCGAGCATCGCGCCCGGGTCGGGGCTGAACCACGTGGCGTAGTCACGCTTGCCGCCCCAGTTGAGCGAGACGACCTCGTGCTCGAAGCCCTCGAACACCGGGTCCTCGAGGTCGGGGTCGGTCCAGTACGCCTTCGTCGAGGCGGCCTCGGCCGAGGTCAGCCAGGTGGCCTGGACCCCGAGCTCGTCCTGGCCCGACGCCGCGGCCCACAGGCCCAGCCCGTTCCAGGCGTTGATCGCCTCGGAGCTCGACTCCTGGTTGTTGCCGTCCGCGAACGGCGAGGTGCCCGACGCCCACGCGTGGCCGGCGTACACGTCGAAGTTGCGCAGCTCGGGGAACCACTCGGTCGCCTGGACCGCGGCGATGTCCTGCGCGAGGACGTCCATGACCGGCGCGAGCTGGTCCCGCAGGCCCTCGTCGTCGGCCGCGAGCAGGCCCGCCGCCGCGAGGAAGTAGCCGTAGTGGAAGTGGTGGTCGTTGAACTCGTCCGACCCGAACGACGGCGTGAGCCCGACGACACCCTTGGCCGCGTCGTCGTACACGAAGCAGCGTGCGTCCTGCGTCGCGCAGCGCGCCGGGTCCGCCCACTCGAGGAGCGTCTCGGTGACCTTCTCGCGGAGCGGGGCCACGACGTCCTCGGCCCCGACCTGCTCGCCGAGCACGACCAGCGTCGCGGCGCGGTTGAGCGCCTTGCCGCCGAAGTACGTGTCGGACGGGAACGGGACCGTCGACTCGACGTCCTTCGCGACCTGCTCGCGGATGACCGTGAGCTTGTCCTCGGGGACGTCGGCCAGGTCGAGCACGCCCTGCGGCTCGACGGTCGGCGCCCACGTCGTGAGCGTCGAGCCGGCGCACAGCTCGAGCGTGCCGTACACGCTCGCGTACTCACCGATCGCGCAGTCCGCACGGTCGGGCTGCTCGCCCAGGCGGTGGTGCGGCATCGTCACGTACGCGGACGGGCTGCCCGACGCGGTGACGTAGCCGATCGTCGTGCGCGCGACCTGCTCGTTGACGCCGTAGGACAGCTCCGACCCGACGACCGGGTCGGCCGCGGCCTCGGCGAGCGCCGTGAGCGCCTCGTCCGACGCGTCCTGCGGGAGCGGGTAGACCGTGGCCGACGCACCGGCGTCGAGCGTCACGGTGCTGCCCTCCAGCGCGCCCTCGGGCGTCACGAGCCCGTAGTCCGAGTCGCCGCCCGTCGCGGTCGCGACGCTCGTGCCCTCGGCGGCCGTCGCACCCTCGGCGGGCGTGAACGACGCGTCGAGCGTGAGCGACGCCCCGGAGTCCCCGGCGGTGAACGACGCGAAGGGCGAACCCTCGGCGATGACCACGGTGCCGAGCACCGCGCCCTCGCCGTCGAGCAGCTCCATCGAGACGGTCGCGGTGTCGTACGCGCTGATGCGGACGTCCTGCGCGCCGGCGTCGACCGTCACGCCCGGGACGTGCGGCGCGACGATGGCCTTCTCGCTCGTGACCGGCTTCGGCATCCCGACGCCGAACCCGGAGCCGGTCAGGCCGAACGACGCCGGCAGCGGGAAGACCGGCTGCGGCTCGTCGCCGAAGACCAGCCCGCTGAACCAGCGGTTGGTGGGGGGCACGAGGCCCTCGGCGAGCCGGACGGGGGCGATCTTGGCGACCGCCTTCTGCTCCAGGCCCTCGACGAGCGCCTGGGTGTCCACCTCGGGGAGGGCAGCGTCCTCCGGACCCTCGACGGTGGCCGCCTGGGCGACCCCCGCCTGGTTGGTGCTGCCGCCCGTCCCGCGGCCTCCGAGGAGGACGACCGCGGCGACCACGACGGCGACGACTGCGGCGACGATGCCGATGACGGTCCCTCGGCGGGCCGTCACTCGCCGCTCCCGAAGAGGCCCTTGACCGACGTCGAGACGTCGGTGAAGACCTCGTCCACGGACGCGGCGACGTCGGTCACGACGCCGTCGTTCTGGAGCTGGAGCTCGGCGTTCACCGGGGTGCCGGCGGCCATGAGGCCGTTGGCCTTGCCCGGGACGAGCTTGTCGCTCTCGACGGTGACGATCGCCTGCGCCTTGCTGGCGACGGTCTGCACCTCGATGCCGGCGACGTGCCCGGCGACCTTCTGCTCGTTCGGCAGCACGATGGTCACGGCGGCGTCCTCGTCGATGCGGGCGTACTCCTTGGCCGTGAGGGTGTACTCGGCCTTGACGTAGAGCGAGCCCTCCCGCTCGACCTGCGCGAGGACGGCCGCGGCGGGGACGAACGTGCCGCGCGTCGCCTCGATCTTCGCGACGGTGCCGGCCTCGGTCGCGAGGACCTCGACCTGCCCGGCCGCGTTGATGCGCTGACCCGGGGTCTCACCGGGGGCGAACCCGATCGCGACGTCGTGGCGCAGCGTGGCGCTGTCGATCACGAAGAGCGGGGTGCCCTCGGTGACGGCGTCGCCCTGGTTGACGAGCTGGTCGACGACCAGGCCCGCGTACTGCGAGCCGACCGCGTAGGTCTTCGACTCGATCTGCGCGCTCGAGCTCGTGGCGATGGCCTTCGAGTCGTTCAGGTGGAAGGTCAGCCAGGCACCCAGCGCCAGCACGGCGACGAGCCCCAGGGTCAGGCGGAATCGATTGGCCCAGGTCATGCGGCACCTCCGGTGGTAGCTCCGACGAGCACGGCCTCACGCGGCGCCTCGAGCTGCACGGGTGCAGTCTCGGGCTCCTGCTTCTTCGCGGCGGCAGCGGCTCTCTTGTTGCGGCGCGCCTCCTGGGCGGCCGTCAGGACGAATGCGCCCAGGATCACGGTGTTGGTCGCGTTCCAGGCGAGGGCGAGCGAGAAGTAGCCGTTCCCGAGGTCCTTCCAGACCGCGACGACCGTCGTGATGAGCAGGAAGGCGAAGAACCAGACCTGCGGCATCATGAACGTGAACGGCGAGCTCACGGCGCCCTTCTGACCGGTCACGTGCCACTTCTGCTCACGCTTGAAGACGGCGTTCACGAGCGCACGGACGTAGATCGGGAAGGACACGGCGGCGAGCATCAGGACCTCGAACCGGAACGACCCGAGCGTGTAGAACGCCACGACGATCTGCATCCCGTAGAAGCCGGCGTAGAACAGCAGCCAGTTCCCCAGCGTCAGGTCGAGGTTCATCGGGGTGAGGTTGAAGAAGATCTGCAGCGGCGGCACGAGCAGCAGCAGGAGCGGGCAGATGCCCGTCAGGTAGTGCGTCGCGGTGACGAAGTACTGCAGGCGCTGGTCCATCGTGAGCTTGCGCTTCGGGGACAGCGGGTTGTGCGTGAGCATGATCTCGAAGCCGCCGGTGGCCCACCGCAGCTGCTGCTTGGTGTACGCCTCGACGGTCTCCGGGGTGTCCCCGACGGCGAGCGTCATGGGGATGAAGATCGTGCGCCAGCCGCGCTCGTGCAGCATGAGGGACGTCCAGACGTCCTCGGACTTGGAGTCCGAGTACATGCCGCCGACGTCCATGATCGCCGCACGGCGGAAGATGACGTTGGTGCCGACGCAGAACGCGGCGTTGAACCGGTTACGGCCCGGCTGGATGAACCGGTAGAACACGGCCTGCATGTAGCCGGCGCCGCGCGAGATGAGGTTGTGCAGGTTCCCGTAGGTCTGCGGCGTCTGCACGAAGGCGACGTCGTCGTCCGCGAAGAACGGCACCGTCTCGTAGAGGAAGTCGGGCAGCGGCACGAAGTCGGCGTCGAGGATGACGAAGAACTCGCCGCTCGTGATCGACAGCGCGTAGTTGACGTTGCCGGCCTTGGCGCCGTTGCTGCTCAGGCGGCGCACGTAGCGCGCACCGAGCTCGGCGGCCAGGTCGCGGACCTCGTCGGAGCGCCCGTCGTCGAGGACCCAGGTGAGGTGCTCACCCTTCATCGCGACGGCGGCGGTCACCGTGCGCCGGATGGTCTCGAGGTCCTCGCCGTAGGTCGTGATGAACACGTCGACGGTGACCGGGCGGTCCTTGATGTACATGCGCCACTGCTCCGGCGCGCTCTCGGCCCGGCGGCGGATGATCTCCGCCATGTCGTACAGCGTGTCCTGCGCGTGGTGGAAGGCGAACCCGCGCGGGTTGTGCCCGCTGGACAGGATCGTCCACATCGACAGCAGCGCCTGGGTGATGAGGATGACCTCGGCGACGATGACCATCGAGTAGGGCAGCCAGTCGCCCCGGTTGGCCGGGTTCAGGAGGAACACGGCGTAGACGAGGATGCCCGCGCTGGCGAGCAGCACGAGGAGCATCAGGGACGGCGACTGGGCCGCCTCGTTCTCCGGGTTGCGGGCCGGAGCCGTGCTCGGGTTGTCGGTCCTGCGTGGCTCGGTCATGAGCCGGTTGAACGTAGTGGTTGCCATAAAGAGCCCCCGCGGTCGCGTTTCACGTGTGGGCGCCGAGGACTTGCTCTCCTCGATGCCTGGTGCGACGGCTGCGCTGGCGTCAGATCGCCCACGGCGGGGATGCGATGAGTGTGTCGTCAGATCGGATTCCGGCGAGCCGGACAGATCCGGAACATTCCCCCGTGGTGCTTCGAAGTTACAGGCGGTCCCGCGGCCGTGCCCAGGGCCCGCTCACGTGCCCTGCCTCACACGATGCCTCGCGGAAAGCGCTCTCCACCGCTTTCTGCGCAGGTCATCGGCGCTTCGGGCCCGCGCCCCGGATGTCGGAATTAGCCCGTTCTCATCTCGCATGCCGAGACACATCACCCGGACGGGGCGGGACTGGACGGGTGTCCAGGGCTCGCGCGGCGCAGGCCGCGGCCGATGCCGCCCCACCCCCTCGCGCCGCCGTCGAGCCTGGGACCGAGCCGTCGGGCAGCGCGCTGACCTGGACAGATGTCCACCGACGGCCTCCGCGCGACACGCACGGTCCGAACCTGTCCCGTAGGTGACCTGGACGTGACCGTGCCATGACCAGGCGGTTTCGGGCGGCCGGCGGGCCGTCCCGGCGGCGCGCGTCCCCGGGGACCGGCGGGCACGACGGGAACGTCGACGCGCGCCTGCCGAAATAGCGACGGGGAACACGCCCTATTCGCCACGTCGCGCACCGATCAAACACCGGCGGTGCAAAAACCGGACCATTCCAGAACGGCGCCACCGACCCCGTCGGCGCGCGGCGGATCCCGTTCCTCGGGGCCGCCCGGCGGTCGTGCCGCGCCGATCCGCACCGAGGCCGTCGAGCCGCGCGCGTCCGCCATCTGCGAGGCGACCGTGCGCTTCCAGATGAGCT
>NZ_JBFTER010000124.1:0-13982 GCF_047229345.1 Cellulomonas jepli
CCGCACGAGACCGCGGTCGCCGCCTCGCCCGCGGCCGGGGCCCGGCTCGCCGGGCTCCTCGCGCGGACCGACGCGCTCGCGGAGCGGCTCCTCGACGAGTGGCTCGCGCTCGCCGCGCACCACGGCCGGCTCGCGCCGCCCGCACAGCTGCCGCGCCTCCTCGACTGGGCGAGCGCGCGCGGTGAACGGGGAGAGGTCCGGCGCGACCGTGCCGAGCGTGTGGCGCCCGTGCTGGGCGAGCGCGGGCGTTGGCTCGCCGGCCACCGGTCCGAGTGGGCGGTGGTGGCGCCGCACGACGCGCCCCTTCCCGACGTGTCCGCCGTGGCCGCCATCGACGGATCGGTGGCCGCCGAGCACGGTGCTGCAGGCGGCGAGGTCGTCGTCGGCGGCAGCCCCGACGGGACCACTCCCGCTCCGGGCGACGACTGGACCCGCGGCACGGCCGCTGCGCGGCGCGACCGGCTCCTCGCCGTGCGGCGGCGCGACCCGGCCGCTGCGCGGGCGATGCTGCTCGCCGCGGGCCCGGCGATCCTCCGTGGTGAGGAGCGCGCCCAGCTCTACGGCGTCCTCGCCGAGGGTCTGGAGCCCGCGGACGAGGAGCTGCTCGAGCGTGCCCTCGACGACGCCCGCCAGGACGTGCGGACCGCCGCGGCCGCGATGCTGCGACGGCTGCCGGGCAGCGCCCACGCCGCCCGCGCCGCGGCGCGCGTCGTCCCCCTGGTGCGCGTCGAGCGGCGGCGGCTGCGGCGCGTGCTGGTCGTCGACCTGCCCGAGGTGGATCCCGGGAACCGGGACGACCGGGCGCTGCCCCCGGCCCCGTCCGGCACCGGTGCCCGCGTCTGGCTCCTGCGCCACCTCGTGCTCGCCACGCCGCTGCGCACCTGGGAGGAGGCGCTCGACGCCGGGCCCGACGAGCTCGTGGCCCTGCCGGTGGCCGACGACCTCCGAGGTCAGCTGCGCGCCGGCTGGCTCGGCGCCGCCCGCGACCAGGCCGACGCGCGGTGGGCCCGGGCACTCCTGCGCGACGCCGACGCCGGCGAGCGGGTCGCGCTGCTCCCGGTCCTCGGGGTCCAGGAGCGCGCCGAGCACGCGGCCGCCGCCGTCGATGCGCTCGCCCAGGAGGGCGGGCGTGCGGCGCTCACTCACGTGGACGCCCTGCTGGGCACCTGCCCGCGGCCCTGGCCGCCCGTCCTCACCGCCGCGGTGCTCCGCTGGCTCGCCCGCGAGCGCTCGACAGACACCTGGCACGCCGACTGGGCGCTGCGGACGGTCGCGATGCGGCTGCCGACGGACCCCACGACCGAGGACGCCGTGCGGGCCGCCGGGCTCGCACGCGCCGACGACGACCCGTGGCGGGCGCGCGTGCTGACCGTCGCGGACACGCTGCACGACCGACGCCACATGACCGAGGAGCTCCGTTGACCACCACCCCCCAGGCCGGGCCCGCCGACGCGGACGGCGCCGACGCGCTCCTGCGCCCGCACGCCGAGCAGGCGTTCGCCCACGAGCTCGCAGCGCTCGCCGCGCACGACGACCGGCCGCGCCCGCCCGCCTGGCTGCTGTCCCCCGGCGCCGTGGTGACGTACCTGCTCGGTGGCACGCTCGGGGACGGGACGGTGATCACCCCCAAGTACGTCGGGCCGCGCCGGCTCGTCGAGGTGGCGGTCGCGACCCTGGCGACGGACCGCGCGCTGCTCCTCCTGGGCGTTCCCGGCACGGCGAAGACGTGGGTCAGCGAGCACCTCGCGGCTGCGGTCAGCGGCCGGTCCACGCTGCTCGTCCAGGGCACGTCCGGCACCGGCGAGGACGCCATCCGGTACGGCTGGAACTACGCGCGGCTGCTCGCCGAGGGCCCGACCCCCGCGGCGCTCGTGCCCTCCCCGGTCATGACCGCGATGCGCGAGGCCAAGATCGCGCGCGTCGAGGAGCTCACCCGCATCCCGTCCGACGTCCAGGACGCGCTGATCACCGTGCTCTCCGAGAAGTCGCTGCCCGTGCCGGAGCTCGGCACGGAGGTGCAGGCGGCCAAGGGGTTCAACGTCATCGCGACGGCGAACGACCGCGACCGCGGCGTCAACGAGCTGTCCTCGGCGCTGCGCCGGCGGTTCAACACCGTCGTCCTCCCGCTGCCGGCCACCGAGCAGGAGGAGGTCGAGATCGTCACGCGGCGCGTCGCGCAGCTCGGCGCGGCGCTCGAGCTCCCGCCCGTCCCGGCCGCCGCCGAGGAGATCCGCCGCGTGGTGACCGTGTTCCGGGAGCTGCGCGCGGGCCGCACCCTCGACGGCCGCACGACCCTCAAGCAGCCGTCGGGCACGCTGTCCACCGCCGAGGCCATCTCGGTCGTCACCCAGGGGCTCGCCCTCGCGGCGCACTTCGGGGACGGGACGCTCCAGCCGTCGGACATCGCCGCGGGGATCGTCGGCTCCGTCGTCAAGGATCCCGTCGCCGATCGCGCGGTGTGGTTCGAGTACCTCGAGGCCGTCGCGCGCGAGCGCGAGGGCTGGCACGACTTCTACGCCGCGTGCCGCGAGGTCAGCGGATGACGGTGGCTGCGGCGGTCGCCGGAGTGGGAGCAGCGGCGACCGGGAGCGCCGCAGCAGCCGAGGACCTGTCGAGGCAGCACGGCGCGGCGACGCCCGAGGGCGGTGCGCCTCGCGAGCGTGCGGCGGCGCCCGGCAACGACCGGCAGGACGGCGGCACCCCGGTCGTCGAGGTCATGGGCGTCCGGCACCACGGTCCCGGCTCGGCGCGCGCGGTGCGGGCGGCGCTCGACCGCCTGCAGCCGGACGTCGTGCTCGTCGAGGGCCCCGCCGACGCCGACCCGCTCGCCGCACTCGCCGGCGACCCGGAGCTCGTGCCGCCGGTCGCGATGCTGGCGTACGCGAACGACGACCCCGCCACGGCCGTCTTCTGGCCGTACGCGGTGTTCTCCCCCGAGTGGCAGGCGCTGCGCTGGGCCGCCGAGCACGGCGTGCGCGTGCGGTTCTGCGACCTGCCGTCGGGTGCGGTGCTCGGGCGGGCGCCCCGTGGGGACGGGACGGCCACGCCGCCCGACGCGCCCGCGCTCCCCGGCCCGGCGGCGGACGCCGAGGCAGCCGCTGCACCCGAGGCAGCCGCGGACCCCGGCGCAGCCGCCGAGCCCCACGCAGCCGGCCGTCCCGACGTGCCCGAGAACGTCGGCGCGACCGAACGTCCCGGCGGGCCCGACGACTCCGGTGCGACCGAACATCCTGGCGGGCCCGACGACTCCGGCGCAGCCGAGCGTCCGGGCGGACCCGACGACTCCGGCGCGGCCGAACGGCCCGGCGGCGCTGACCTCGGCGGCGCCCCCGGGCCCACCGACGCACCCGGCGACGAGGCCGCCGCGCTGCGCCGCGACCCGCTCGCCGCGCTCGCGGCCGCCGCGGGCTACGACGACCCGGAGCGGTGGTGGGACGACGTCGTCGAGCACCGGATCGAGTCCCCCACGCCGTTCCCGGTGCTCACGGAGGCGATGGCCGAGCTGCGGCGGACCGCCGAGCCGCTGCCCCCCGAGCGGCAGGCGCACGAGGACCGCCGTGAGGCGTACATGCGCCAGACGCTGCGCGCCGAGCTCCGCGCGGGAGCACGGCGGGTCGCGGTCGTGTGCGGCGCGTGGCACGCCCCGGCGCTCGACGGGAGGCTCCCGCCGGCGGCGGCCGACGCCCGTGCGCTGCGCGGGCTGCCGCGCCGGGCGACGTCGGTCACGTGGGTGCCGTGGACGTCCTCGCGGCTCGCGTCGGCCTCGGGGTACGGCGCGGGCATCACGTCCCCCGGCTGGTACCACCACCTGTTCACCGCGCCGGACCACGTGGTCGCGCGGTGGCTCACGCGCGTGGCCGGTGTGCTGCGCGCGGAGGACCTGCCGGTCTCGTCGGCGCACGTGATCGAGGCCGTCCGGCTCGCCGAGGCGCTGGCGACGTTGCGGGGGCGCCCGCTCGCGGGGCTCGACGAGGTGACCGAGGCGACCCGCGCGGTGCTGTGCGAGGGCGACGACGCGGTCCTGTCGCTCGTGACGGCGCGGCTCGTGGTCGGGGAGGCGCTCGGCACCGTGCCCGAGTCCGTGCCGACGGTCCCGCTCGCGAGCGACCTGCGCGCGCACGCCCGGCGGCTGCGGCTCAAGGTCGAGCCGCTCGCCCGCACGCTCGAGCTCGACGTCCGCAAGGACACCGACCGCGAGCGCTCCCGCCTGCTGCACCGCCTGCGCGTGCTCGGCGTCGAGTGGGGGGTGCCGGCGGCCGCGACGCGGCGGAGCACCGGGACGTTCCGTGAGCCCTGGACGCTCGTGTGGCGACCCGAGCTCGCGGTCGCCGTCGTCGAGGCCGCGCTGTGGGGCACCACGGTGGAGGCCGCCGCCACCGCCCGGCTCGGGGCCGCGGCCGGGGAGGCGTCGCTCGTGGGGCTCACCCGGCTCGTCGAGGACGCCCTGCTCGCGGACCTGCCCGCGGCGATGACGCCCCTCCTCGCGGCGCTCGACGCGCGCGCCGCGCACGACGCCGACGTGGTCCACCTCATGACGGCGCTGCCCCCGCTGGTGCGGGCGTACCGCTACCCGGGCGTGCGCGGGGCGGACGTCGAGCAGATCGGGCGCGTCGCCGACGCGCTCCTCGTGCGGGTCTGCGCGGCTCTGCCGTCCGCGGTCACGGCGCTCGACGACGACGCGGCACGCGAGCTGCGGACCGCGCTCGACGCCGTGAACGACGCGGTGCTGCTGCGCGAGGAGGTCGTCGGCGGCGCGCTCTGGTGGTCGGCCCTCGCGTCGCTCGCCGACCGCGACGACGTCTCCGGGGTGCTCGCCGGGCGCGCGACCCGCCTGCTGCGGGACGGCGGGCGGCTCGACGACGCCCCGGTGCGGCTCGCCCGCGCGCTGTCCGTGGGCGCCCCCGCGCCGGCCAAGGCCGCCTGGGTCGAGGGCTTCCTCGAGGGCGGCGGGCTCCTGCTGGCGCGCGACGACGAGCTGCTCGGGGTCCTCGACACCTGGCTCACGGGGCTCCCGGAGCGGGACTTCACGGACGTGCTCCCGCTGCTGCGCCGCACGTTCGGCGCGCTGTCCCCCGCGGAGCGGCGTGCCGTCGGGCAGGCAGCGGCCCGCAGTCCGCGCACGACCACCGACACCGCGGCGAGGACGGGGCTCGACGAGGCCCGCGCCCTGCCGGCGCTGCACACCGTCGCGACGATCCTCGGAGGGCACCCGTGAGCGAGACCGGCACGGCCGTCGACGAGGCGGAGCGCCTGCGCCGCTGGCGTCTCGTCCTGGGCTCCGCGGGCGAGCCCTGGGGGGCCCCGCTGCACGGCGGCGACGCGGCGATGGACGCTGCCCTCGCCGCGCTCTACGACTCGGGCGACGGCACGGGAGGACGCCCCGGCGGCGGTCGGCGAGGGGCCGGGCTCGGTGCGTCGGCGCCCCGCGTCGCCCGCTGGCTCGGCGACATCCGCACGTACTTCCCGAGCACCGTCGTGCAGGTGATGCAGCGCGACGCCGTCGACCGGCTGAACCTGCGCCAGCTGCTGCTCGAGCCCGAGCTGCTCGGGGCCGTCGAGCCGGACGTCAGCCTCGTCGGGACGCTGCTCTCGCTCAACCGCGTGATGCCCGAGACGACCCGGGCAACCGCACGGCAGGTCGTCGCGTCGGTCGTCGCCGAGGTCGAGCGGCGGGTCGCCGACCGGACGCGCTCCGCCGTCACGGGAGCGCTGGACCGGACGAGCCGCACGCACCGGCCGCACCTGCGCGACGTCGACTGGGACGCCACGATCCGCGCCAACCTGCGGCACTACCTCCCGGAGCACCGCACGGTCGTGCCGGAGCGGCTCGTCGGTCACGGTCGCCGGCGCCAGGTCGTCGCGCGTGACGTGGTGCTCGCGATCGACCAGTCGGGCTCGATGGCGGAGTCGGTCGTGTACGCCTCGGTGTTCGGTGCGGTGCTCGCGTCGATGCGCGCGCTGTCGACCTCGCTCGTGGTCTTCGACACCGAGGTCGTCGACCTGACCCCGCTCCTCGCCGACCCGGTCGACGTGCTGTTCGGGACTCAGCTCGGTGGCGGGACCGACATCAACCGGGCGGTCGCGTACTGCCAGGGGCTCGTGCGCAGACCGGCCGACACGCTGCTGGTGCTGATCAGCGACCTGTACGAGGGTGGCGTGCGCGACGAGCTGCTGCGCCGGGTCGCCGACCTGACCGCGGCCGGCGTGCAGGTCGTCGTGCTCCTGGCCCTGTCGGACTCCGGCGCGCCGTCCTACGACCGGGAGAATGCCGCGGCGCTCGTCGAGCTCGGCGTGCCGGCGTTCGCGTGCACGCCGGACGCGTTCCCGGACCTGCTCGCCGTCGCGCTGGCCCGCGGCGACGTCGGGGCGTGGGCGGAGCGGGCGTTCGCCCCGGGGGCGGCGTCGCACCGCTGACTCTCGTCGAGCACGGCGGCGGTGCAGCGGTTCGGGGTCCCGGTCGCGCCGGGCGGGTCGGCGGTGCGGGGCACGCGCCGGCGGACGGGGACGGCAGGGCACGCGCAAGGGCACCGGCGCGCGCGGCTCCAGGGTGCGCACGCCGGTGCCCGTCCGGGCGACCGGGTTCCCCGGCGACCCGTGGGTCGGGACGGCCGGGGACTCGGTCGATCAGGTCACCAGCCGGTCACCAGCCCAGCTGGATCGTGTAGGCGCCGGCACCGCCGCCGTAGTACGTGGTGCGGGCGTAGTACGTGGCCGTCGAGGTGCCGGTGTTGCGCACCGACGCGGTGTCGACCCGGCCCGCACCGAGCCGGCTGCTGGCGAGCGCCGAGCTGCCCGACCCGTACAGGTACAGGTCGTAGTCCGCGGCGCTCGACCCGGGGGTCAGGCGGACGGTGAGCGTGGCCCCGGCCGGGACGGCGACCGCGAAGTAGTCGGTGTCCGTGCTCGACCCCATCGTCGCGGTGAGCGTGCTCGGCGCTCCGACGGCGTTCGCGGCGCTGCGCGTGTTGTTCGGCTCGACCTCGCTCGTGCCCACCGGCGGGGTGGTCGGGGTCGGCGTGGGGTTGGTGCCGCCCCCAACGGCCCGCACGGCGGCGTTCGCGTCCACCATGCCCGCGCCGCAGCTCGAGCACGTCGCGACGAACGGGCGGGCGGTCGACTTGAGCGTGCTCTCGACCTGGTCGGGCGTGAGCGCCGGGTTCGCGGCGAGCACGAGCGCGGCCGCGGCGGCCACGTGCGGCGTCGCCATCGACGTGCCCTGGTAGTACGCGTACGAGTCGCCGCCGGGTCCCGCGGTGCCCGTGTTGAGCGTCGAGAGGATCCCGCGGGTCTGCCCGCCGCTCATCTCCCCGCCGGGCGCCGCGAGGTCGACGAGCGTGCCGTAGTTGGAGTAGGACGCCCGCGCGCCCGTCGGGCCGTAGGCGGCGACCGCGATGACGCCCGAGCAGTTCGCCGGGCTCGAGTTGGAGACGTTGCGGTTCTCGTTGCCCGCCGCGACGACGACGACGGCACCGTTTGCCCGGGCGGCCGTGATGGCGCGCTGGCTCGTGGTGTCGCAGGTGCCGCTGCCGCCGAGCGACAGGTTGAGGACGCGGGCGCGGTTCGCGTTGGCCGGCACCCCGCTCACCGAGCCGCCGGACGCCCAGATCATCGCGTCGGCGATGTCCGAGGTGTAGCCGCCGCAGGTCCCGAGGACGCGCAGGGGCACGATCTTCGAGGCCGGGGCGGCTCCCGCCACGCCGGCGCCGTTGCCGGCGACGGCGGCGATGGTGCCCGCGACGTGCGTGCCGTGCCAGGAGGACGTCGTGGCGCCCCGCCCGGCGACGCACTCGTTCGCGGCGGTCCAGTCGCCGGGGTCGCTCGCGTCGCCGTCCCGGCCGTTGCCGTCGTTCGAGACCTCGGTGTCGGTGATCATGTCGTACCCGCCCACGACGGCCCCGGACAGGTCCGCGTGCGGGCGGTAGCCGGTGTCGATGACGGCGACGTTGACGCCCGCGCCGCGGGTGACGTCCCAGGCGCCGAGCACGCCGATGCCGACGCTGCTGGTCTGGAGGCCCCACAGGTCGGACCACCGGGGATCGTTCGGCGCGGCGGCCGAGGGCTGGAGCAGCCGGTCGGGCTCCGCGTACTCGACGGCTGCGTCCTCGGCGGCGACCTGCGCGGCGAGGGCCTCGACCTCGGCGAGCGGCAGCGACGCCGACAGCGCCCAGACCTGGGCGCCCTGGGCGGTGTCGCGCACGTACTCGACCTCGGCGCCGTGGGCCCCGGCGGCGCGGGCGATCCGGTCCTGTCGACCCGCCTGGACGTCGTCGCTCGCGGCGGCACCCAGCCGCTGGGTGCGGTAGCGCACGATCAGCCGGTCGGTGACGGGCGCGTCCGCCGTCGCGTCCACGGACGGCGCCGACGCGTCGGGGGCGGCGTCCTCGGACGTCGCTGCCACGGCCTGCGGGGCCAGTGCCCAGGACGAAACCAGGAGCACGCCGGCGGCGAGGGCCGCCACCGGGCGCGTCGTGAAGGTGTGCTGCATGAGGGGTCTGCCTCTCGGCTGCGTGGGTGTGGACGTCGTCCGCGTGCGGTCCCGACCGGTCGGGATGTCGCTCCGGTGCGACGTGCGACTCACGGTAAGCATGGCTGTGACTGCGGTCAAGGGCGTAAGTTACTGCGCGGTACACCGTCGAAGCGGCCGCCCCTGACACCGCGGCTCCGCCGCCGACGACGCCTCGCGTGCGCCCCGGAGCAGCCCGCCGACGAGCTGCCGGTGTGCACCGGTACGCGGTTGCGCTCCCTCCCGGATGCGCCGTGCAGCGCGCCCCCCGACGATGGCCGGGTGCGTCCGGACAGCCGCGCACGCACCACGGACCGACAGGTCCTGCGCGGAGGGGTCGACATGGCGACGGTGGCGGACGGGATCGTGGCACGGCTCGCGGAGTGGGGCGTCGAGCGGGTGTTCGGCTTCGCGGGCGACGGGATCGACCCGCTGCTCGCAGCGCTGGACCGGGCGTCCGGGAGCGTCGAGCTCGTGACCGCACGGCACGAGGAGATGGCCGCGTTCATGGCCACCGGGCACGCGAAGTACGGCGGCGGGGTCGGCGTCTGCCTCGCGACGCAGGGTCCCGGGGCGATCCACCTCCTGACCGGGCTGTACGACGCGAAGCTCGACCGCAAGCCCGTCGTCGCGATCGTCGGGCAGGTCGTCTCCACCGCGCTCGGCAGCGGCTACCTCCAGGAGGTGGACCTCCAGACGCTGTTCAAGGACGTGTGCGGGCAGTACGTCCAGACCGTGCACAGCGCCGAGCAGCTGCCTCTCGTGCTGGACAACGCGCTCCGCACCGCGCTGGCGACGTCGAGCCCGACCTGCGTGATCGTGCCGCACGACGTGCAGAAGGAGGACCTGCCCGAGGACACGCCGCACACCCACGGTGTCGTGGTGTCGTCCGCGACGTGGGCGCGTCCCCGCGTCGTCCCCGACGAGGACTCGCTCGACCGGGCGGTCGAGCTCCTCGACTCCGGCGAACGGGTCGCGCTCCTCGTCGGGCAGGGGGCCGCAGGAGCCGCGGAGCAGGTCCGCGCCGTCGCCGAGCGGCTCGGCGCGGGCATCACGACGTCGCTGCTGGGCAAGCCGGTCCTCGACGAGGGGCTCCCCTACCACTGCGGGGTCATGGGGCACCTCGGGACGACCGCGTCCGCCGACCTGATGGCGCGCTGCGACACGCTCCTGATCGTCGGCAGCAGCGACCCGTGGACCGAGTTCTACCCGCCGCCCGGCACCGTCCGGACCGTGCAGGTCGATGTCGCGGCCCGCAACCTCGGCGCGAAGTACCCGGTCGAGGTCGGCCTCGCCGGGGACGCGGCGCTGACCCTGGACCTGCTGCTGCCCCGCCTGCGCGCCCGCGACGGCTGGCGCGCCGACGTCGAGCGGAGCGTCGCCGCGTGGCACGAGATCGCGGAGCGGCGCGCCGCCGAGCCCGCCGACCCGCTCAACCCCCAGCTCGTGCTGCGCGCGCTGAGCGACCACCTGCCCGCCGACGCGCAGGTCTCGCTCGACGTCGGCTCGGTCGTCTACTGGCACGCACGGTTCCTCCGGCTGCCCCCGGACGTCCCGGCCCACCTGTCGAGCACGCTCGCGTCGATGGGCTCCGCGATGCCGTACGGGATCGCCGCGAAGCTCCTGCATCCGGACCGGCCCGTGGTCGCGCTCGCGGGCGACGGCGCGATGCAGATGAACGGGCTGTCCGAGCTCATCACGGTCGCCGCACGCTGGCAGGACTGGGCCGACCCGCGGTTCGTGGTGCTCGTGCTCCACAACGGGGACCTCGCGGAGGTGTCGTGGGAGCAGCGCGAGATGGAGGGTGACCCGCGGTTCCCGACGTCCCAGGTGGTGCCGCCGTTCCCCTACGCGGCCTACGCCGAGCTGCTCGGGCTGACCGGGATCCGCGTGGACGACCCCGCGGACGTCGACGCGGCGTGGCGCACCGCGCTCGCCGCGGACCGGCCGTGCCTGGTCGAGGCCGTCGTCGACCGCGACACCCCCCTGCTCGCACCGCGCCAGCCCGCGGAGAAGGTCGCGCAGATGCGCCGCGGGCTCGCGCAGGAGCCCGGGTCAGGACGGGCCGGCGACCATCTCGACCGGCAGCGCGCGCACGAGGCGGAGCACGACCCGGCGGGGGTCTCGGCGGAGAACGACGCGTGAGCGCGGTCCCCTCCCCGTCGCGCCCCCGTCCGGCCGAGGCGTAGCGACGTGCCCGCGTGGCTCGAGGCCGCCCTGTGGGGGCTCGTCGCGGGCGGCGCCCTCCTGCTCGGCGCGCTCGTCGCCTGGCGGGTCCAGGTCCCCCAGCGCGCCGTCGCGGGCGTCATGGCGTTCGGCGCCGGGGTGCTCGTGTCCGCGCTCGCGTTCGAGCTCGTCGTGCCGGCGCAGGAGCAGGGTGGGCTCGGGCCCACCGTCGCCGGGTTCCTCGGCGGCGCCGTCACGTACGTCGCCGCGAACGAGTGGCTCGCGCGGCGCGGCGCCCGGCACCGCAAGCGCTCGACCGGGCAGCAGCCCTCGGAGCAGCAGAGCACGGGCAGCGGCGCCGCGATCGCGGTGGGTGCGCTGCTCGACGGCGTCCCCGAGTCCGTGGCCCTCGGGCTGTCGGTGCTCGGCGGCGGCGGCGTCGGGGTCGGCGTCCTCGTGGCGGTGTTCATCTCGAACGTGCCCGAGGGGCTGTCGAGCGCCGCGGGCATGAAGCGGGCCGGCCGGAGCGCCCGGTACGTGTTCGGCGTGTGGGGCGCGATCGCCGTCGCGAGCGGACTGGCCGCCGCGCTGGGGGCGGCCACCCTCGGCGGCGCGTCGCCCACGACGGTCGCGGTCATCACGGCGGTCGCGGCCGGGGCGATCCTCGCGATGATCGCCGACACGATGATCCCGGAGGCGTTCGAGGGCACGCACGCGCTCACGGGGCTCGTGACCGCCCTCGGCTTCGTCACGGCCCTCGCGGTGCAGCACCTCGGGGAGTGAGCGGCCCTCGGACCGGGCGGCTCGGGGCCGGGAGGGTCCGGCTGCGCGGGCGGGCCACCACCCGCGGCACCGCCCCCGGGAGGGCAGGACGCCAGGCGCACCGGTGAGGTCGCGACGGTGCAGCTCCCGGACAGGACAGGGCCCCGACGCGAGCGCCGGGGCCGTGTCCTGCGTCGTGGGTCGAGGTGCTACTGCCCGAGGCGCTCGTCGGCTGCGTCGCCGGCCTTCTCGAGCTGCTCGTCGTGCTTGCCGCCGGTGGCGCTCGAGGCCGCGTCCTGGCCCTTGTCGAGCGCGGCGTCGCTCGCCTTCTCGCCCTTCTCGCTGTCGAGTGCTCCCTGCGCCTTGCCCGCCAGGTCGTCGATACCCATGTCGGTCTCCTCACTCTCCGAGGCGCACCGCGCGCCCTCGTCCATGCTGCGGCCGGGGAGCCGCGGACGCACCCGGGGCAGGGAAGGTGGGGCCGCTGCGCGCGTCAGAGCCGGATGTCGCGCGCGCTCGCGAGCGGCACCCAGCCGCCGCGCCCCGTGCGAGCGTCGTCCTGCGCCGCGACGGCCGCGAGCCGGTCCGCCGCGACGAGCGGGCCGAGATCGAGGCCCGTGAGCTCCTCGACGTCGCGGACCGGGACCTGGAACGTCCGGAACGGCCCGAGCGGGGGCGTCTCCCCCGCGGCGAGCGCCTGCGCGGTCGCGGCGCGCAGGTCGATCTCGTCGAGCTGCGGCGTCTGGTCGAGCACGTACGCGGTGGTCGCGAGCCGCGGCGCGCTCCCGGGTGTCGCGTCGTCGCTCGCGTCGGCCCAGGCCACGACCTTCCAGAACAGCCGCGGGATGCCGATGCCGCGGTAGACCGGGTCGTCAGGGTCCAGGACAGGGCCGGTCAGGACCGTGAGGCGCTGCCGGTGGACCCGGGCGTGCTCGAGCAGGTAGTCCTCGAGCCCGTTCCAGAGCTCCTTCGACTGGTTGAACTCCGCCGCCTGGGGTGCGGCGTTCGGGTAGGCGAACGTGTCGACGTTCGCACGCCGGGCGACCGCCGCCGTGCCCCACACGGGGTCACGGCGCCGCACGAGGTGCCCCCGGTCGAGGTCGTTGCGCGCGTAGAGCTCGGGACCGGCCTGCTCGTCCGCCCCGACCCGCGGGTCGAGGTGCCAGTCGTCGCCGCGCCCGACGTCGAGCAGGCTCGCCCCGTCGATGTTGACGCCCGTCGCGGCCGCGAGCCGGCGGCGCGGGTCCAGCAGCACCGTGAAGTGCGTGTACGGGAGCTCACGCAGGGGGGCGTCCGCCGGGGCGGTGGGCAGCGGGGCGCGCACGCCCAGGAAGTCGGGGTCGAAGGCGTGCTGGTCCGGCTGGCTCATGCCCCGACCACACCACGGGGCACCGACAGCCGCACCCGAGGCGTGCCCCGGCCGGCGCTCCCGCCCGACGCGGCCCGTGCGTCCTGTCAGCCGCCGGCTCCCCGACCGCCCGCTCCCTCGCTCTCGCCCCGCGCGGCGCCGCCACCGAGCCGCTGCGCCCAGCGCTCCCACGGCGGCTGCACGTCCCACCCGCGCCGCAGCGAGCGCCACGCCCGGTCGAACCGTCGCCGGCCTTGCGCCGCGCCGTGCAGCGACCGGCCCGAGACCCGGACCCGCAGGGACCGGTCGTAGCGCAGCCGGGCCCCGGGGCCGAGCGCGAAGGACAGGTCGACGTCGTCGTGGCTCTCGGCGTCGGAGCGGTTGACCCGCGCGCGCACGGCGAGCCACGCGGTGCGCCGGAGCGCCATGTTCGAGCCCCACAGCGGCGGGTGCGCCATCGCGGCGTGCATCGCCGCGTAGTAGGTGCGCAGGTACAGCCAGCCGACGACCGTCGCCCGCCACCGCGGGACGTCGTAGAACGTCCCCGTGCCGGTGACGGCGTCGAGCGCCGGGTCGGACTCGAAGTGCCGGGCGACCGCCGCGAGCCAGTCGGGCGGCACGAGCGTGTCGGCGTCGCACCGGACGATGACGTCGCCGCGCGCCGCGTCGTACCCCGTCGCCGCCGCGGCCGGGATCCCGGGCGTGGACTCGGGGACGACGCGAGCACCGTGCGCGACGGCGACGGCGGCGCTCTCGTCGGTCGAGCCGTTGTCGACGACGACCACCTCCCACGCCGGGCGGGTCTGGCGGTCGAGGTGGGCGAGGCACGCGCGCAGCGCGACGGCGTCGTCCTTGACGGGGATGACGACGGACAGCGTGAGCGCGGGCACGCCCCGACCCTCTCCCGGGGCGCGCGCCGGCGCACGCGGGACCTCGCGGGCCGGTCGTCCCGTCACGTCGCCAGCCTTGCGGGGACGAGGTCGGGCGCGGCGAGCACGAGCAGCGCGACGCACACCGCGGCCACCGCCATGCTCAGCGTGAACGGCAGCCGGCTCCGGCGGCGCACGAGCGCGACACCCCCGCCGACGCCCGCCAGCACGAGGGCCGCCGCGCCGCCGACCCACGCCGCCGTGCTGAACACCGAGACGGGCCGCGCCGAGATGGTCGACATCGTCGCGGTGCTCACGAACCCGACCGTGCTCG
>NZ_JBFTER010000125.1:0-13602 GCF_047229345.1 Cellulomonas jepli
CGCGCGTCGTCCCGGGGCTGCCCGAGGCGCAGCAGATGATCGACCACTACGGCGAGCACCGGCACGACGTCGAGCACGAGATCGACGGCATCGTGCTCAAGGTCGACGAGATCGCGCTGCAGCGCCGGCTCGGGTCGACGAGCCGGGCGCCGCGCTGGGCGATCGCGTACAAGTACCCGCCCGAGGAGGTGAACACGAAGCTCCTCGACATCCGCGTCAACGTCGGCCGGACCGGTCGCGTCACCCCGTACGGCGTCATGGAGCCCGTGCTCGTCTCCGGCTCGACGGTCGCGATGGCGACGCTGCACAACGCGAGCGAGGTCGCGCGCAAGGGCGTGCTCATCGGCGACACCGTCGTGCTGCGCAAGGCCGGGGACGTCATCCCCGAGATCGTGGGCCCCGTCGTCGACCTCCGCGACGGCTCCGAGCGCGCGTTCGCGATGCCGACGCACTGCCCGTCGTGCGGCACCGCGCTCGCGCCGGCCAAGGAGGGCGACGTCGACGTGCGCTGCCCCAACAGCCGCTCGTGCCCGTCGCAGCTGCGCGAGCGCGTCTTCCACGTCGCCTCGCGGGGTGCCTTCGACATCGAGGCGCTCGGCTGGGAGGCTGCCGCGAGCCTGCTCGACGCGGGCGTGCTGACGGACGAGGGCGACCTGTTCGCGCTCGACGCCGACGCGCTGCGCCGCGTCCCGCAGTTCGTGCTCTCGACGAGGTCCAAGGTCAAGGGCCGCCAGCGCGAGGCCGGCGACCTCAACGCGGTCGGCGAGAACCTGCTCGCGAACCTCGAGAAGGCGAAGGACACCGCGCTGTGGCGGGTCCTGGTCGCCCTGTCGGTCCGGCACGTCGGGCCGACGGCCGCCCGGGCGCTCGCGACCGAGTTCGGCTCGCTCGACGCGATCGAGGCGGCGAGCGAGGAGGAGCTGGCCTCGACGGAGGGCGTGGGGCCGACGATCGCCGCCGCCGTCCGCGCGTGGTTCGACCAGCCCGACGCGGCGTCCGAGGACGAGCGGTGGCACCGCGAGATCGTCCGCAAGTGGCGCGACGCCGGCGTCCGGCTCGCCGACGAGCGCGACGCGTCGGTGCCGCGCACGCTGACCGGCCTGACCGTGGTCGTCACCGGGAGCCTCGAGGGGCTGAGCCGCGACGGGGCGAAGGAGGCGATCATCGCGCGCGGCGGGAAGGCGTCCGGGAGCGTGTCGAAGAAGACCGACTACGTGGTCGTCGGCGAGAACGCCGGCTCGAAGGAGGCGAAGGCGCGCGAGCTCGGGCTGCGCATCCTCGACGAGGCGGGCTTCGTGGCGCTGCTCGAGCACGGGCCCGCGGGTGTGGGGGACCCGGTCGCGGACGACGGCGTCGACGGCTCCGCGGAGCCGGGCTCCTCGGCGGCGGACGGTGCGGTGTCCGAGGACGCCGGTGCGACCGGTGCGACGGTGGACGGTGCCGGTGCGGCGGTGGACGGTGCCACGGGCGGACACGGACCCGCGGGCGACGGTGCAGGTCCCGGTGCCGGGGCCACGCCGGACGACGGCGGCGACGAGCAGGACGACGCCGAGGAGCTTCCCCGTGGGTGACGTGCGGGTGCGCGTCGCGGCAGGTGCGCGGGAGCTGCGCGACGTCGGCGCGCTCACGGCGGAGGCGTACCACGCGGACCGCCTCCTGCGGCCCGAGGACGACTACACCGTCGAGCTGCGGGACGCCGAGCGCCGCGCGCAGGAGGCGGTGCTGCTCGTCGCGCTGGTGCCGCCGACGCCGACCCGCGCCTCGCGGCCCGCGCACCACGACCGGGCGGGAGCGCCCGACGAGGCGGGCGGCGAGGGCGTCGTCGTCGGCACGGTGACGCTCGCCCCCGCCGGCACCTCGTACGCCGAGGTCGCCGAGCCGGGGGAGGCCGAGATCCGGATGCTCGCCGTCGCACCGGAGGCGCGCCGCCGCGGGGCCGCCGAGGCGCTCATGCGCTCCGCGCTCGACCACGCCGTCACGTCCGGGCACCGTCGGGTCGTCCTCTCGACGTTCGACGCGATGCAGGCGGCCCAGCGGCTGTACGGGCGTCTCGGCTTCGTCCCGGCGCCCGAGCGCGACTGGCAGCACGAGGGGGTGCGCGTCCGGGTGCACGTGTGGGACGCGCCGCAGCCACCCGGCGCCGAGGTCGAGACCGCGACGTGGCGCCCGGTCGACGTGGTCGAGGTCGGCCCGTGGCGCCTCGGGCTCTCCGGGGGCTTCACGCGGCGGGCGAACAGCGTCGTCCCGCTGGGTGAGCCCGCGGACGTCGACGCCGCGATCGCCGAGGCCGAGGAGCGGTACGCCGCGGCGGGCCTGCCGACGGTGTTCCGGGTGTGCGCGGCGAGCCGCCCCGCGGACCTCGCGACCCGTCTGGCCGAGCGGGGCTACGCGACGGTCTCCCGCACGTCGGTCCTCGTCCGGGACGTCGAGGTCGCGGCCGAGCCCGACGACGGCACCCCGGCTCCGTCGGACGACCCGCTGCGCGTGACGTTCGCCGACGACCCCGACGACGACTGGCTCAGGGGCTGGCTCGCGGTCAAGGCGAACGGCGGCGTCGACCTCGGCCTCGCGCGCCGGGTGGTCGCCGGCACCCGCGCGCGGTACGCCACGGCGTGGGACGAGCACGGCGTCGTCGGCGTCGTCCGCGCTGCTCGGGCCGGCGAGTGGGTCGGGCTGTCCTGCCTCATGGTCGCCGGGCGGGCGCGCCGCCGGGGGCTCGGCCGCCGGCTCACGGACCTCGCTCTGCACGACGCGGCCGGGCGCGGAGCGATTCGCGCGTTCCTGCAGGTCGAGGAGCACAACGCCGGCGCCCGCGCGCTCTACCTCGGTGCCGGGTTCCAGGCCGCGGAGGTCTACGAGTACTGCGAGCGCCCGACCGCCGCGGGCGCGTCAACCGCGGGCGGCTGCTGACCGCCGAGCCCTCGACCTCCAGCTGACGTCGCCCTTCCGCCGCGCCACCGCCCTGCGCCGCGGAGCCGCTCCGCCGCGCGGTCCGTGACCGCCGACCCGATACTGGGCGGATGATCTCGGTGGACCGTGCCCTGCTGCTCCACTCGGCCGGCCTGCGCTGGCGGCCGCGCTCGGGCGACCGCTTCACGCTGCGCCAGCCGGACCTCAGCGGCGAGGTCTTCACGATCTCGGACATGATGATCGAGGCGCACGAGTTCTCGACCGGCACGGTGCTCGGGTTCAACGGCACGACCGAGTGGGCGCTCGACTCCGTGGCGCAGGAGGACGCGGTCTGGCTGCCCGGCGAGGACCAGCTGCGTGAGCTGCTCGGCGGGACGTTCCGGAGCCTGACCCGCGTCGAGGACGGCTTCGAGGTCGAGGTCGACCTCCCGGGCCGGGGCCCGCGCGGCTTCCGGGCCGACGACGCCGGTGACGCGTACGCCGACGCGCTGCTCGCGCTGGTCACCGCCGCGGTCGACCGCGTCTGACCTCCGCGCCCGCCGGGGCCGAGAACCGGCTGCACGCCCGGCCCTCGTCCCCGACGAGCCCGTCAGACGCTGCGCAGCGTGAAGCGCTGGCAGATGTTGTCGAGCCACGGCCACTGCACGAGCGCCGTCCCGTTCGCGAGCCCGCAGCCCGACAGGTCGAGCACCTTGCCGCTGTGCCGCGCGACGAGCCGCACCGAGCCGTCGGCGAGCGGCTCGACGCGCCACTGGCTGCCCGTCGCGGTGCACGCGCCCTGCCGCAGCGCGGCGCCGTCGGCCGTCGAGCCGGACCCCACGACGAGGCAGCTGCCGGGCGACGACGCCGGCTGCACGCGGTAGTAGCCGTCGTCGGTGTGCGCGAACGTCCACCGCTGGCACGCGGCGCCGTTCCAGGCCCAGGAGCGCACCGACGCGCCGGACGCCGTCGAGCAGTCCGCCACGTCGAGGACCTTGCCGCTCTGGCTGCTCACGACCGCGAGGGTCCCGGTGGGGGCGAGGCGCCACTGCTGGCACGTCGAGCCGTTCGACGTCCAGATCCGGATGTTCGTCGCGTCGGCCGTGCCGCAGCCGGCCAGGTCGAGCACCTTGCCGGTCGCGCGGTTGGTGAGCCGCGACCAGCCGCCGGTCGTCGGGGTGACCTGCCACTGCTGGCACGCGTTGTCGAGCCACGCCCACTGGCGCACGTCCGTGCCGTCGGCGGAGCCGCAGTCCGCGACGTCGACGACCTTGCTGCTCGCCTTGTTGACGAGCCGGTAGTACCCGTCGGCGGTCGGGTCGAGGACCCAGCGGCTCGACGCGGTGTCGCAGCCGTGCTGGGCGACGTCGGCGCCGTCGGCCCCCGAGCTCCCGGTCACGCCGGCGCAGCGGGACGTGCCGCGGTTCACGAGCGTGTACGCGGCGCCCTCGACGGCCGCGGTGATCGGGCCCTTCTCCCCGGACGGCACCGCGACGTCGGTGCTCGTCGACGCGGGGGTCCCGAAGACCGGGGTGCCGTCCGACGCCCAGGTGAACGGCTGCGCGCGGGTCGAGCGGGTGTCCCCGCAGCCCTGCGAGGTGGACGCGTTGCCGTGGTACACGATCCAGTCCTGGGTCCCGTCGGGGGACCGGAAGAACCCGTTGTGCCCCGGGCCGTACACGCCGTTGCCGCGCTGGAAGACGGGCGTCGAGCGCTTGCTCCAGGACGACGCCGACATGGGGTCGCTCCCGGTGAGCGTGAGCAGGCCGAGCGTGTAGTCGGGCGTGTTGCACGAGCTCGCCGAGTACACGACGTGCGTCCGGCCGCCCCGCTGGATCACCTCGGGCGCCTCGTTGGTCCGGCCGCCCTGCGTCTCCCAGCCGTGCGTGGGCCGCGAGATGAGCACGCGCGACCCCGTGACGGTCCAGGGGTTGGTCATGCGCGAGATCCACAGGCTCTGGTCGGGGCCCTGCCACTCGGACCACAGCAGGTAGAGCTGGTTGCCGACAGTCAGGTAGCTGCCGTCGATGTTCCAGCTGTTCGGCATGGGCGTGCTGCGGAACGTGTACGGGCCCATCGGGTCGTCGCCCGCGCTCTCGAGCACGCGGAGCTTCTGGCCGTCGAGGTTCGCGCTCGTCCCCGAGGTGTACATGAGGTACCAGCGCGTGCCGTTGGGACCGGTCAGCCGGTGGAACTCCGGAGCCCAGAAGTTGAACCCGCTGTCGGCGGCGGTCTCCGACCACACGTGCACGGGCGCGGCGGTGCGCAGGCCGGCGAGGGTCGGCGACTTCCGCATGACGAGCTGGGAGCTCCAGGTGGTGGTCGCGAGGTAGTAGCTGCCGTCGTGGAACTGCAGCCACGGGTCCGCGCCGTTCGGGAGGAGCGGGTTGCGGACGGTGTCCTCGCCGACCGCCGTCGCGGGCGCGACGGGGGCGACGGGGACGACGAGGGCGGCAGCGACCAGCACGGCGGCGCCCGCGGCGGCGGCGAGCCGGCGCAGCAGCGTTCGGGCAGCGAGGTGCGTGACGGCGGCGCGGTCGGGACGACGTCGGCGGGGGAGGGAAGGCATGAGGGTCCTCTCGGTGGGCGGTGTGAGCGCTCACATCGGGCGGGCGGGCGGCTCGGCGGGACAGGCCGAGCGTGCGACGGAGGGGGGCGGGGCAGCGGCGACGGGCGCCACGGACGGTTGTGGTGCTCCGGTGCGGGCGGGTCGCGCCCCTCGCCGGTGCGGCTGCGGAGGCCACCGGTGCCACGTCGTCGTGGTGCGGACCGGTAGCGCGTGCTGGACCTCCAGGGGTAGTGCGCGCAAGGTCCGTATGTCAACGTTGTAGAACGTTTCGTCCCGCGGACGGTGGCGGCGTCGGAGGACGGCCCGGCCAGGGTCCCGCGGCCGTGGTCGACGCCGCGCCGCTCGGTCGGTCGGACGCCCGCACGCCCTAGACTTCCCCCATGTCCAACCTCTCCCGCGACGAGGTCGCGCGCGTGGCAGCCCTGGCCCGGATCGACCTGACGCCCGCCGAGCTCGACCGTCTCGCGGGCGAGCTCGACGTGATCGTCGAGTCGGTCGCGCGGGTCAGCGAGGTCGCCACGCCCGACGTGCCCGCCACGAGCCACCCGCTCCCGCTCACCAACGTCTTCCGCGCGGACGTCCCCGAGGCCCCGCTGCTCGCCGCCGACGCCCTCGCGGGCGCCCCGGCCGCGCGCGACGGCAAGTTCCTCGTCCCGCAGATCTTGGAGGAGGACTGATGAGCGACCTCACGCGGCTCACCGCCGCCGACCTCGCCGAGCGCCTCGCCGCCGGCGACGTCTCGAGCGTCGAGGCCACGCAGGCCCACCTCGACCGGATCGCCGCCGTCGAGCCCGCCGTGCACGCGTTCCTGCACGTCAGCGGCGAGGAGGCGCTCGCGACTGCACGCGACGTGGATGCCCGGCGCGCGGCCGGCGAGCAGCTCCACACGCTCGCGGGCGTGCCCATCGCGGTCAAGGACATCATCGTCACGAAGGGCCTGCCGACGACCGCGGGCTCGAAGATCCTCGAGAACTGGGTCCCGCCGTACGACGCGACCCTCGTCGAGCGGATCAAGGCCGCGGGCCTGCCGATCCTCGGCAAGACGAACATGGACGAGTTCGCGATGGGCTCGAGCACCGAGCACTCCGCGTTCGGCAACACGCACAACCCCTGGGACCTCGACCGGATCCCCGGCGGCTCGGGCGGCGGCTCGGCGGCGGCGGTCGCCGCGTTCGAGGCACCCCTGGCGATCGGCACCGACACCGGCGGCTCGATCCGTCAGCCCGCGGCCGTCACCGGCACGGTCGGCGTCAAGCCGACGTACGGCGGCGTCTCGCGGTACGGGCTCATCGCGCTCGCGTCGAGCCTCGACCAGGCCGGCCCCGTCACGCGCACGGTGCTCGACTCGGCGCTGCTGCACGAGCTCATCGGCGGCCACGACCCGCGCGACTCCACCTCGATCGACGAGCCGCTGCCGGGGCTCGTCGCCGCGGCGCGCCAAGGCCTCACGGGCGACCTGACCGGCGTGCGCGTCGGCGTCGTCACCGAGCTCACCGGCGAGGGCTACCAGCCCGGCGTCAGCGCGCGGTTCGCCGAGTCGCTCGACGTGCTGCGCGGAGCGGGCGCCGAGATCGTCGAGGTCTCGTGCCCGCACTTCACCTACGCCCTCGGCGCCTACTACCTGATCCTGCCCAGCGAGGCGTCGAGCAACCTGGCGAAGTTCGACGGCATGCGCTTCGGCCTGCGCGTCGAGCCCACCGACGGCCCCGTGACCGCCGAGCGCGTCATGGGCGCGACGCGCGGAGCCGGCTTCGGCGACGAGGTCAAGCGGCGCATCATCCTCGGCACGTACGCGCTGTCCGCCGGGTACTACGACGCGTACTACGGCAGCGCGCAGAAGGTCCGCACGCTCATCCAGCGCGACTTCGACGCCGCCTTCACGAAGGCCGACGTGCTGGTCTCGCCGACGGCGCCGACCACGGCGTTCAGGCTCGGCGAGAAGCTCGACGACCCGCTCGCGATGTACCTCAACGACGTCGCGACCATCCCCGCGAACCTCGCGGGAGTCCCGGGCCTCTCGGTCCCCAACGGCCTGTCCGACGACGGCCTGCCGGTCGGCTTCCAGGTGCTCGCACCCGCGAAGGCCGACGACCGGCTCTACCGGGTGGGGGCGGCGCTCGAGGCGCTGCTCGAGGCGCAGTGGGGCGGGTCGATCCTCGACCGCGCGCCGGAGCTGGAGGTGGCGCGATGAGCACGCAGACCGTCGTCCTGGTCGACTACGACGAGGCCGTGGCGCGGTTCGACCCGGTGCTCGGCATCGAGGTGCACGTCGAGCTCGGCACGCGCACCAAGATGTTCGACGCGGCGCCGCAGACGTTCGGCGAGGAGCCCAACACCGCCGTCACGCCGGTCTCGCTCGGGCTGCCCGGCGCCCTGCCCGTCGTCAACGGCACCGCCGTGGAGTACGCGATCCGCATCGGCCTCGCGCTGAACTGCCAGATCGCCGAGCGCTGCCGGTTCGCGCGGAAGAACTACTTCTACCCGGACGTCCCGAAGAACTTCCAGACGTCCCAGTACGACGAGCCCATCGCGTTCGACGGGTGGATCGACGTGGAGCTCGAGGACGGGTCGACGTTCCGGGTCGAGATCGAGCGCGCCCACATGGAGGAGGACGCCGGCAAGAACACGCACGTCGGCGGCTCGACCGGGCGCATCCACGGCGCCGAGTACTCGCTCGTCGACTACAACCGCGCCGGGATCCCGCTCGTCGAGATCGTGACGCGCCCCATCACGGGTGCGGGCGCGCGCGTCCCCGAGGTCGCCCGCGCGTACGTGCAGACGCTCCGCGACATCTTCCGCACGCTCGGCGTCTCGGAGGCGCGGATGGAGCGCGGCAACGTCCGCGCCGACGTCAACCTGTCGCTGCGCCCGACCCCGGAGTCGCCGCTCGGCACGCGCACCGAGACCAAGAACGTCAACTCGTTCCGGTCGGTCGAGCGTGCGGTCCGCTACGAGGTGTCCCGCCAGGCGGCGGTGCTCGACGCGGGCGGCACCATCGTCCAGGAGACCCGGCACTGGCACGAGGACACCGGCAGCACCACGCCGGGCCGCGTGAAGTCCGACGCCGAGGACTACCGCTACTTCCCCGAGCCGGACCTCGTGCCGATCGCGCCGGACCGCGCGTGGGTCGAGGAGATCCGTGCCGCGCTCCCCGAGCTGCCCGCGGCCCGCCGTCGCCGGCTGCAGGGGGAGTGGGGCTACGCCGACGCCGAGATGCGCGACGTCGTCAACGCCGGCGCCATCGAGCTCATCGAGGCGACCATCGTCGCGGGCGCGAGCCCGGCCGCCGCGCGCAAGTGGTGGATGGGCGAGCTGGCCCGCACCGCGAAGCAGCAGGAGGTCGAGCTCGCCGAGCTGCCGATCACCCCGACGCAGATCGGCGAGCTCCAGGCGCTCGTCGACGCCGGCCGGATCAACGACAAGCTCGCGCGCCAGGTGCTCGAGGGCGTGCTCGCGGGCGAGGGCGGCCCCGAGCAGGTCGTCGTCGCGCGCGGGCTCGAGGTCGTGTCCGACGACGGCCCGCTGCTCGAGGCGATCGACGCCGCGCTCGCGGGCCAGCCGGACATCGCCGAGAAGATCCGCTCGGGCAACCTCGGCCCGGTGGGAGCGATCATCGGCGCGGTCATGAAGGCCACGCGCGGCCAGGCCGACGCGGGCCGCGTGCGCGAGCTCGTGCTCGAGCGCGTCGCGCAGGGCTGAGGCCCGAGGCACCCGCAGCAGCACCCGACGGCGGTCGGTCCCCTCGGGGGCCGGTCGCCGTCGTCGTGCGTCGGGGGACGGTGGCGACCGACGGGTGCGGGGGAGCCGCCAGGAGCGGGTCCCCGTCGTCGCCCCGGGCCGAGCCCTCCGCCGTCGGTCGTCTCAGCGGGACCGGCGCGCGTGCGCGTCGAGCGCGACCTTCCGCTCCTCGGCGTGGTCGACGACCCGCTCGGGGTAGTCCGGCGCCGCCGCGCGCGGCAGCTTCCACGGCTCGTGCACCGCCGCGCCCGGGATCCCGCGCAGCTCGGGCACCCAGCGCCGCACGTACGCGCCGTCGGGGTCGAGCGTGCGCCCCTGCGTCACCGGGTTGAACACCCGGAAGTACGGGGCGGCGTCGCGTCCGGTGCCGGCGACCCACTGCCAGTTGAGCTGGTTCTGCGGCACGTCGCCGTCGACGAGCCAGCGCATGAAGTGCGCGGCCCCGCGCTGCCACGCGACGTGCAGGTCCTTGATCAGGAACGACGCGGTGACCATGCGCAGGCGCCCGTGCATCCAGCCCTCGGCGCGCAGCTGGCGCATCCCGGCGTCGACGAAGGGGTACCCGGTGCGACCGGCGGCCCACACCTCGAGCGCGGCGGTCTCGCGCTCGCCGGCCACCCACGAGTCGTCGGGCGCGACCTGACGCAGCGACTGCCACGACGCGGTCGGGTGGTGGAACAGCACGTCGGCGTGGAACTCGCGCCACGCGAGCTCGGAGCGGAACGCCGCGGCGCCGTCGCTGCGGCTGCGCGCGAGGTCGGCGAGCAGCGTGCGCGGGTGGATCTCGCCCCACTTGAGCGCGGGCGACAGGCGCGACGTCGCGTCGAGGTCGGGCCTGTTCCGGTCGTCCGCGTACCCGGCGAGGCCGTCGTCGAGCATCGCCCCCCACCGCTCGTGCGCGGCGGCCTCCCCGGCCTCGGGCAGGTCGAGGTCGTCGAGCCCGGGCTCGTCGGGCAGCCCGTCGCTGCGGAGGCCCTCGGCCCAGCGCGGTGCCGGGCCGGTCGCGGGTGCCCGCCAGCCGTGCGCGAGCCAGGCCGTGCGGAACGGGGTGAACACCTGGAACGGGGTCCCGCCGCCGGTCAGGAGGCGCCCGGGGGCGACGGCGTAGGGGGAGCCGGTCTCGACGACCGCCGTGGCCCGCGCCGCGAGAGCGGCCCGGACCTGCTCGTCGCGGCGTCGGCCGGCGGGCTCGTACGACGACGCCACGTGGACCTCGTCGGCGTCGACCTCCCGGGCGACGTCGGGGAGCACCTCGCGGGGAGCGCCGCGGCGCACCACCAGGCGTCCGCCGGTCGCGTCGTCGAGCGCGCGCAGGCTGCGCAGGAGGTACGCCCGGCGCGGCGCGCCCGACCTCGCCAGCAGGGCGTCGTCGAGCACGAACAGCGGCACGACGTCGCGGCCGTCGTCGGCGGCGGCGAGGAGTGCGGGGTTGTCCGCGAGGCGCAGGTCGCGTCGGAACCAGTGGATCGCGGTCACCGGGTCACGCTAGCCGCGCGGCGCGGGTGCGGCGCGGGGAGCTCCCGGCCGAGCCCTCGTCGGGCAGCGTCGTCCGGACGCGGACGCGGACGCGGTCGCGGTCGCGGTCGCGGTCGCGGTGGCGGGCGCGGTGGCGGGCGCGGTCGAGGACGACCGTGACGGCGCCTCGTGCCGCGCGGCGAAACATGGTGGTCACCCGCTGTCCGTAGGCTCGCCGGTGGGGGCCACGATCAGGAGGAACGGACCGATGGAGAAGCCGACGCTCCAGGGCGAGATGATCCGGCTGCGACCCGTCCGCGCGGACGACGCCGACGCGATGTGGGACCTGGTGCACGACCCCGAGGGCATGCGTCTCACGGGCACGACCGCGACGTTCACGCGCGAGCAGATCGCGGAGTGGTGCGCCACGATCTCGACGCACGAGGACCGCATCGACCTCGCCGTCACGAGCGGCTCGGACGAGTACCGCGGGGAGATCGTCCTCAACGACATCGACCCCGTGGTGCGCAGCGCCAACCTGCGCCTCGTGATGCGCCCCGCGTACCGCGGGCGTGGCTACGGCACGGAGGCGATCCAGCTCGTGCTCGGGCTCGCGTTCGACGGTCTCGGGCTGCACCGCGTGGGGCTCGACGTGCTGAGCATCAACCACCGGGCGATCGCGATCTACGAGAACATCGGGTTCCGCCACGAGGGCCGGCTGCGCGACGCGTACCGCGACGGCGACCGGTGGTGCGACTCGGTCGTCATGGGGATGCTCGAGGACGAGTTCCGGGCGGCGCAGCTCGACTGAGCGCCGCGCCGCCCGGCGGTCGCGCGGGTCAGCGCAGCCAGGGGTTGGCGCGGACGAGCGCGAGCCGCGACCACGGGCGTCCGAGGCCCCAGGTGTCGCCGGCGAGCGTCGCGGCGAGGGCGATCGCGGCGAGCGTGTAGACCAGGTGCTGGTCGACGACGGGGTTCTGGCTGCCCGCCGCGAAGGGCCAGGCCGCGACGTAGAGCGGCACCATGAGGAGCGCGGCGGCGACCGCGGCGACGCGCAGCCCGATGCCGAGCAGCAGCGCGAGCCCGACGCCGAGCATCCCGAGCATGAACAGCCAGTCCGAGACGGGGCTCGCGATCGACGCGAAGAGGTCCTTCGCGGGCCCGGTCACGCCGTGCAGCAGGTAACCCTGGCTGGGGGTCCCGCCGTTGATCCACGCGCCCTCGGCCGGCGTGGCGTACCCGAGGCCGAACGTCTTGTCGAGGAAGGGCCACAGGAAGACGAGCCCGAGGGCGATCCGGAGGGCGGCGAGCGCCCGGCGGGCGCCGGCGAACAGGGCGGGCTCCGGGAGGTCGGTGTCGTGCTGGTCGCTCTGGGTGCGGGCCGGTGCGACGGGTGAGGCAGTCATGGCGGGCGCTCCTTCAGGGTCAGCGGAGCCGTGACCGTAGCGTGACCTCTGCCGTCCGATCGTCGACTTGTCTTGCCTGCTGGGACACCACCCCCGAGTGAAACGATTGGGTGGCGTCCCAGCAGGCGGATCCGGCTCGGACGTGGATCGGGCGGACCGTCAGGCGCCCGACGGGAGCCGCTCGGCCCAGACGTCGATCGCGTCGCGCAGGTACACCGCGAGGCCCGGCGCGAACGCGTCGTACGTCGCCGTGAAGCGCTCGTCGTCGACGTACATCTGACCGAGCCCGCGGTACGACTCGCGGTTCGGCGTCCAGAACGTCGCGATCTGCGCGAAGTGGCGCGCGACGAGCCCCTGCGTGCGCTCGTCGTCCGGCGCGAGGCCCTCGGCCAGGCAGGCCGCGAGCCCCTCGCCGATCGCCTGGCTCTCGCGGTGGTGCGCCGCCTGCCCGTCCGCGCCGAGCCGGGCCCAGGTGTCGTTGCTGCGGTTCACCGCCTCGTCGCCCCAGCGCTCGCGCGCCTCGGCGTCGTACTGGCTGTTGTCGAAGCCTGCGTACAGGTCCTTCGCTGCCATGTCGTGCCCCCCTTCCAGGGACTCGAGGGTCGAGGCGACGGTCGCTGCGAGCCGGTCGAACCGGTCCCGCTCCGCCACGAGCCGGGCGTGGTGCTCACGCAGCAGCCCCGCCCGGACGCCGTGCTCGCCGTCCGCCGCGAGCACGCGGGCGACGGTGGGCAGGTCGACGTCGAGCTCGCGGAGCACGAGGATCTGCTGCAGCCGCAGCAGCTCGTCGCGCCCGTAGAGCCGGCGCCCGCCCGCTGCCACGTCGACGGGGGCCAGGAGCCCGATCGCGTCGTAGTGGCGCAGCGTCCGGGACGTCACTCCCGACAGGCGCGCGAGGTCCCCGATGGTCCAGGTCTCGCTCCGCACGTGCCGCCTCCTCGTCCCGACGGCGGTCCGTCCGCCGTCGTCCCTGACGCTAGAAGTTGACGCAGCGTCAACTGCAAGCCCCATTCTGCGCCGGCCGCCCGATGGCTGGGGAGGACAACGCGCACGCTCCGGACCGACGGCCTCGTGCGCGTGGGTGCCGGGTGGGACGCTGGGCGGATGACGACGCCGAGGACGACGCTCACCGCGACCGAGGTCTCCGCGCAGGTCGACGCCCGCCACTGGCGCGTCCTGCTCCACCGGCTGCACGCGTCGTTCCGCACCGGGTCGTTCGAGCGCGGCCTCGAGCTCGCGACCCGGGTCGCGGCCGTCGCGGAGGCGCTCAACCACCACCCGGACGTCCACCTGTCCTACCCGCGCGTGCAGGTGTCGGTGCTGACGCACGACGCGGGCGGGCTGACCGCGAAGGACGTCGAGCTCGCGGCGGCGGTCAGCGCGGTCGCCGACGAGCTCGCGCTCGAGGCCGAGGTGCCCGTGCTGTCCGCGCTCGAGGTCGCGATCGACGCCCTCGACATCCCGGCGGTCTACCCGTTCTGGCGCGCGGTGCTCGGCTACGTCCCCGAGGAGCTGCCCGAGGCCGACGACCCGTCCCCGGCGCTC
>NZ_JBFTER010000126.1:0-13292 GCF_047229345.1 Cellulomonas jepli
GCCACGGCCAGCCGCACCGCACCGGCCGACGCCGCCGAGCCGACCGACGAGGTCCAGAAGCTGCGCGGCCCCGCCGCCCCGGCGCGGCCCGGGACGTACGCGTTCACGGGCGAGCACCAGGCCGGCATCACCACCCCCGCGCAGGACCGGATGCACCTCGCGGCGTTCGACCTCACGACGACGTCGCGCGAGGACCTCGTCGCGCTGCTCCGGACGTGGACGGCGATGGCGGCCCGGCTGACGCAGGGGCTGCCCGCGGGGCCGTTCGGGCCGGCGTCGGGCCCCTACGACGCTCCCCCGGACGACACCGGCGAGGTCCTCGACCTGCCCCCCGCGGGCCTGACGATCACGTTCGGTTTCGGGCGGTCGCTGTTCGTCGGCACCCCGGGGCCGGACGGCACGCCCGGCGTCGACCGCTTCGGGCTCGCGGACCGGCTGCCCGCCGCGCTCGTCGAGCTCCCGCACTTCGCGCAGGACGCGCTCGAGCCCCAGCGGTGCGACGGCGACCTCGTGGTGCAGGCGTGCGCGGACGACCCGCAGGTCGCGGTGCACGCGATCCGCAACCTGTCCCGCGCGGCGTTCGGCACGGCCACCCTCCGCTGGTCGCAGCTGGGTTACGGGCGGACGTCCTCGACCTCGACGACGCAGGCGACGCCGCGCAACCTGTTCGGCTTCAAGGACGGCACCGCGAACCTCAAGGCCGAGGACCCGGACGCGCTCGCCGAGCACGTGTGGGTCCAGGCGGCCGACGCCGAGGCCGGGCTCGCCGAGAGCGGGACGGACTCCGGCTGGCTCACCGGCGGCTCGTACCTGGTCGCGCGCCGGATCCGGATGACGATCGAGACGTGGGACCGCACGTCGCTGCGCGAGCAGGAGGCGCTGGTCGGGCGGACCAAGGGCGAGGGTGCACCGCTCTCGGGCGGCACCGAGTTCTCCGAGCCCGACCTCGAGGCCACCGGGCGCGGCGGGCTGCCTCTCGTCGCGACCGACGCGCACGTCCGGCTCGCGCACCCGTCGACCAACGGCGGCGTGCGGATGCTGCGGCGCGGGTACAACTTCACGGACGGCAACGACGCGCTCGGCCGCCTCGACGCCGGCCTGTTCTTCCTCGCGTTCGTGCGCGACCCGCGGACGCACTACATCCCGATGCAGTCGACGCTCTCGCGCCAGGACGCGCTCATGGAGTACCTCCGGCACACCGGCTCCGGGCTGTTCGCGGTCCCGCCCGGGGTACCGGACGGCGCGCAGCCCGGCGAGTCGTTCGTCGGCGAGGCGCTGTTCGCCTGACCGGGCCGACCCCGCGGGCGGCCGGTCCGCGGCTCGCGGCGCAGCGGTAGCGTGCGAGCCGTGCCCCCTCCCGCCCCCGTGCCGTCCTCGCGCCCGCAGACTCCCGCGCACCCGTGGACGCTGCCGCCCGAGCTCGGCACGCCGACGCGGGTGTCGCTGCTCGCGGTGCTCACCGTGCTCACCGTCGAGCTGCTGCGCGCGAGCGGCCCGCTGCTCGACCGGACGCTGCCGGACCCGCTCGTCGTCGTCGGGACGGCGCTCGGCACGTTCGCGGCGTCGGGGCTCGTGGCGGCGCTGCTGCTCGTCGTGTCCGCGCGGCGCACGCCCGGGGTCCCCGACGGCGGGACGGTGCTCGTGGGCGTCGCGGTGCTCGGCGTCGCGCGGCTCGTCCTCCAGGCGCTCGACGGGACGCCGCGGTTCGTCGTCGGGCTCGTCGCCGTCGCGGTCGCGGTCGCCGTCCTCACCCTCGCCGTCGCGTTCACCGCAGGACGCCCCGCGGGCGGGCGGCACGCGGCGCTCGGGCTCGTGCTCGGCTGCGGGCTGGCGAGCGGGCTGCAGCTGGCGCTCGGGACGTGGGACGCGGTCTGGCGCGACAGCGCGCTCGGGTGGCTCGTCCCCGCGGTGCTCGTGGCGCTCGCCGTCGCGCTCGCGCGGGCGGCCCGGGAGGACGAGCCCACCGGTCGACCGCGCCGGCTGTGGTCGCTCGGGCCGTTCCTCGCGCTCGTGACGCTCGTGCTCGCCAACCCGGCGTTCGTCGCGTCGCAGTCGCACGCGACGCTCGGGGTCGCGGGGCTCGTGCTCGTCGCGGCGAGCACCGTGACGGTGTGGGTCCTGCTCAACCCGCACCTGCTCGTCGCGCCCGTCCGGGTCGTCGCCGCGGTCGTCCTGCCGGTCGCGGTGCTGGTCTGCTTCACCGTGACCGGACCGGTCGTCCTCGTCGCCGTCGCGCTCGCGGTCGTCGCCGCCGGGGTGGTCGTCGCGAGCGCGACGAGCACGCGCCGCTCGGCACCGCCCGGGCTCGCCGGGACCGCCTTCGTGACCGCGGGCGTCGGGGCCGGGCTCGTCGCGACGCTCCTGCTCTACCTCGTGGACCAGGAGGTCCCGCTGCCGGTCGACAACGCGGTCGTGCCGTTCCTCGCCGCGGTCGCCGTGGCGCTCGCGGGCCTGCGGCGCCGCACGCCGTCGCCCCCCGGCTCGACGGCGCCGGCCCTGTCCGACGGCGCGGTCCGGGAGGACAGCCCGCCGTTCCGAGCCAACGCCGTGCGCCTGCTCGCGATCCCCGGCGTCGTGCTCGCGCTCGTCGGCTGGTGGCCGGCCGCCGAGGCCCCGCCCGGCCCGGACCGTGCGCGCGGCGACGAGCTCGTGGTCCTGACGTGGAACCTGCACTACGGCGTGACCCCGGGCGGCGGAGTCGAGCTCGAGGAGGTCGCGCGGACCATCGAGGCGCAGGACCCCGACGTCGTCGCGCTCCAGGAGGTCGCCCGCGGCTGGCTGCTCGGCGGCGGGGTCGACACGGCGACGTGGCTCTCGCACCGGCTCGGCATGGACCTCGAGTTCACCGGCGCCGCGGACCCGCAGTTCGGCAACGCCCTGCTGTCCCGCTCGACGCTCACCGACGAGCAGCGCACCGCCCTCCCCCGCGGCGACGGCGCGCAGGACCGGGCGGCGCTCAGCGCGACCGTCGTGCTCGCCGGCGGCACGCCCGTGCGGGTCACCTCCGTGCACCTGCACTACCGCAGCGACGACGACGAGACCCGGCTGGACCAGCTCGACGCGCTCGCGGCGGACCTGCCCGACGACGGCGCCGCGGTGCTCGCGGGCGACCTCAACGCGCACCCGGGGTCCGAGGAGCTCGCGCGGCTCGACGCCGACGGCTGGGTCACCGACCCGGGCCCGTGGGCGGGCACCTGGCCCGCGCACGACCCGACGGACCGCATCGACTGGGTGCTCGTGCGCGGCGCGGAGCTGGCCGGCACGGAGGTCCTCACCTCGCCGCGGACCTCGGACCACCTGCCGGTCGTCGCGCGGGTGGCGGCGACCTCCTGAGCGGCGGGCGGGACGACCCGGGTCGGTGACGCCGGCGGAACGGGCTCCCGGGCGACCCCGGTCCGGTCGGTGCCGCCGGCGGGCCGGCCGGTCAGTCGTCCTGGCGCTGGTGCAGCATGCGCGCACCCTCGGCGATCGACCCGGAGATCGAGGGGTACACCGTGAACGCGCTCGCCACCGCGTCGGCCGTGAGCCGGTGCGAGACCGCGAGCGTGATGGGGAAGATGAGCTCGCTCGCGCTCGGCGCGACCACGACACCGCCGAGCACCTGACCGTTGCGGTGCGCGAACAGCTTCACGAAGCCCTCGCGCAGGCCCAGCATCTTGGCGCGCGGGTTGCGGGCGAGCGGCAGCGTGCTCGTCACGTACGCCGTCCCGGCGGCCTGCAGCTGCTCCTCGCTGTACCCGACCGTCGCGATCTCGGGGGACGTGAAGATGTTCGCCGCGACGCTGCGCAGCGAGATCGGGGTCACGGCGTCGCCCAGCGCGTGGGACATCGCGATGCGTCCCTGCATCGCCGCGACCGACGCGAGCGGCAGGACCCCGGTGCAGTCGCCGGCTGCGTAGACCCCGCGCACCGACGTCCGCGAGACCTTGTCGACCTCGACGTGCCCCGACGCGGTGAGGCGCACGCCCGCCTCGGTCAGCCCGATGCCCGCGGTGCTCGGGATCGACCCGACCGCGAGGAGCACGTGGGAGCCCTCGACCGTGCGCCCGTCGGCGAGCGTGACGAGCACGCCGTCGGCCGTCCGCACCGCGGACTGCGCGCGCGAGCGCGACATGACCGTCATGCCGCGCGCGCGGAACACGCCCTCGAGCAGCTCGGCGGCGTCGGGGTCCTCGCCGGGCAGCACCCGGTCGCGGCTCGACACGAGCACGACGTCGGCGCCCAGGGCCACGTACGCGCCGGCGAACTCGGCGCCCGTCACCCCGGAGCCGACCACGATGAGCCGCTCGGGCAGCGCGGTGAGCCCGTACAGCTGGGTCCACGTGAGGATGCGCTCGCCGTCCGGGACCGCCTCGGGGAGCACGCGCGGCGTCGCGCCGGTCGCGACGAGCACCACGTCGGCGTCGAGGCTGCGCTCGCCGTCGGTCCCGGACGCCACGACCCGGTTAGGGCCGTCCAGCCGGCCCGCGCCCTCGACGACCTCGACGCCCTCGCGCTCGAGGCGCGTGCGGATGTCGGCGGACTGCGCGGCCGCGAGCGCGAGCGTGCGCGTGTTGACCTGCGCGAGGTCGACGAAGTGCCGCTCGGACTCGCTCGCGAGGAGGTCCCCGGCGGGCGTCGCGGGGTCGGCGTCGAGGTGGATGCCGAGCTCGGGCGCGCGGTCGGACATCGCCATCCACTCGGCCGTCGCGATGAGCGTCTTGGACGGGACGACGTCGGTCAGCACCGCGGACCCGCCGAGCCCCGTGCGCTCGACGACGGTGACGGCCGCCCCGAGCCGGCGTGCGACGAGCGCCGCCTCGTACCCCCCGGGCCCGCCTCCGACGACGACGACGCGTGTGGCCTGCAGGTCCTGGGTCTCGGTGGTCACGGGTCCATTGTGCCTGGTGGCCGGTTAGCCTTCACTTCCATGAGCGACCTCGACGACCCGACCACCGACCCCTTCGACGTCGCGCGCAGCGCCGCGGAGCACCTCGCCCGGGTCACGGGTGTCGCACGTCACGACGTCGCGCTCGTGCTCGGCTCGGGCTGGGGCGGCGCGGCGGACCTGCTCGGCGAGACCGTCGCCGAGGTGCCGAGCCACGAGGTCCCCGGCTTCTCGGCCCCCGCGGTCGTCGGGCACGTCGGCACGATCCGCTCGATCCGCATCGCGGGCCCCGGCGACGGGGCGGACGGCGCGGACGGCACCGCCGACCGGTACGCGCTCGTGCTCGGCTCGCGCACGCACCTCTACGAGGGCCGCGGCGTGCGGCGCGTCGTGCACGGGGTCCGCACCGCGGCCGCGACGGGCGCGCGCACGGTCGTGCTGACGAACGGCTGCGGCGGGCTCAACCCGGCGTGGGGCCCGGGCACCCCGGTGCTGATCCGCGACCACCTCAACCTCACGGCGACGTCCCCGCTCGAGGGTGCGACGTTCGTCGACCTCACCGACCTGTACTCCCAGCGCCTGCGCGACGTCGCCCGCACGGTCGACCCGTCGCTCGACGAGGGCGTCTACGTGCAGTTCCGCGGCCCGCACTACGAGACCCCCGCCGAGGTCGCGATGGCCGGGCGGCTCGGCGGCGACCTCGTCGGCATGTCGACCACGATCGAGGCCATCGCCGCGCGGCACGCCGGGCTCGAGGTCCTCGGGCTCTCGCTCGTCACGAACCTCGCCGCGGGGATCAGCGCGACGCCGCTGTCCCACGCCGAGGTGCTCGAGGCGGGCCAGGCCGCCGGTCCCCGGATCAGCGCGCTGCTCGCCCAGGTCGTCCGCCGCCTCTGAGGGATCGCCCGCCTCTGCGGGCGACGCGCCGCCGCCCGCAGAGCCGGGTCCGCGCACCCGTGGGTACGTTGGGGCCATGGCGTACGACTGGAGCGAGCTGTCCGCACGGGTGACGACCTGGATCGAGGACGACCCGGACCCCACGACCGCCGACGAGCTGGCGCGCCTGCTCGACCGCGCGCAGGCACCCGTCGACGAGGCGCTCGCGGCCGAGCGCGCGGGCGGGTCGCTGAGCCCGACCCACCAGACGCAGCTCGCCGACGTGCGGGCGGCGCGCGCCGACCTCGCCGACCGGTTCTCGGGCTCGCTGCAGTTCGGCACCGCGGGGCTGCGCGGCGCGGTCGGCGGCGGCCCCAACCGGATGAACCGCGCCGTCGTCATCCGCGCCGCGTCGGGCCTCGCGGACTACCTCCGCGGGGAGCTCGACGGGCTCGCGCCCGCCCCGCGTGTCGTCGTCGGCTACGACGCCCGGCATCGGTCCGCGGACTTCGCGCGCGACACCGCGGCGGTGCTGACCGCGGTCGGCATCGAGGTGCTCGTGCTCCCCCGTCCGCTGCCGACCCCGGTGCTCGCGTTCGCGGTGCGCCACCTCGGCGCCGACGCGGGCGTCATGGTCACGGCGAGCCACAACCCGCCGCAGGACAACGGCTACAAGGTCTACCTCGGCGGGCGCGTCGTGACCGGCTCGGGCCAGGGTGCGCAGATCGTGCCGCCGTACGACGCGGCCATCGCCGCCGAGATCGCGCACGTGCCGAGCGTCGGGGCGGTGCCGCGCGCCGAGTCCGGCTGGACCGTGCTGGGCGACGACGTCGTCGACGCCTACGTCGCGACCGTCACGGGGCTCGCCGACCCGACCGAGGAGGCCCGCGAGCGCGCGCGCCACCTCAAGATCGTGCTGACGCCGCTGCACGGGGTCGGCGGCGAGGTCGCGGCCCGCGTGCTGCGCGAGGCCGGGTTCCGCGACGTCCTCGTCGTGCCCGAGCAGGAGTGGCCCGACCCCGACTTCCCGAGCGTCGCGTTCCCCAACCCCGAGGAGCCCGGGGCGATGGACCTCGCGCTCGGCCTCGCGGGTGACGTCGGCGCGGACCTCGTGCTCGCGCTGGACCCCGACGCCGACCGGTGCGCGGTCGCGCTCAACGACCCGCACGCGCGGTCGCACCGGGGGCCGGACACCGCGGGCGCCGAGGGCTGGCGCATGCTGCACGGCGACGAGGTCGGAGCGGTGCTCGGCTCGCTCGTCGCGTCGCGGCTCGCCGCCGGCGGGGCGCACGGCACCGCGGCAGACCGTGGCGCGGCGGCCGGTGCCGTGTCGGACGACCACGTCCCGACCGGCGCGGACGTGCCCGTGCTCGCGAGCTCGATCGTCTCCTCGCGCCTGCTCGCGAAGGTCGCGCAGTCCGCCGGCCTGCGGCACCAGCCGACGCTCACCGGGTTCAAGTGGCTCGCGCGCGTCGACGGGCTCGCGTTCGGCTACGAAGAGGCGCTGGGCTACTGCGTGGACCCGGCGCACGTGCGTGACAAGGACGGCATCTCGGCCGCGCTGCTCGTCGCGGGGCTCGCGGCGACGCTCAAGGCCTCGGGGCTGTCCCTCCTGAGCGTGCTCGACGACCTCGCGCGCGAGCACGGGCTGCACCTGAGCGACCAGGTGTCGGCGCGGTTCACGGACCTCGACCGGATCCCCGCGACGATGTCCGCGGTGCGCGAGCACCCGCCCGTCACGCTCGCCGGCTCGCCCGTCGTGGAGGTCGTCGACCTGGCGACCGGCACGGACGCCGAGCGCCAGGGCTTGCCGCCCACCGAAGGCCTGCGTCTCACCTCGCAGGACGGCACGCGCGTCGTGGTGCGGCCGAGCGGGACCGAGCCCAAGGTCAAGAGCTACCTCGAGGTGATCGTCCCGGTCTCCCGCGACGCCGACGCGTCGGACCTCGTCGCTGCCCGCAAGGAGGCCCGCGCGCGGCTCCACGCCGTCGCCGCCGACGTCAGCACGGCGCTCGGGATCTGAGCCGTCCGGGCCGGCGGGGCGCCCGGTGGTGCTGCTGCGGCGTCCCGGTCGGTCAGCGTGACCGGGTGCAGGCCGCGGCGGGTGCGACCGGCGCCGGGCCCGTGTACGAGCCCGAGAAGCCGAACGTCGTCGACGCACCCGGTGCGAGGGCGGCGTTCCAGCTGAGGCTGTCGGCCTCGACGGACGTCCCGCTCTGCCGCACACGCGCACTCCAGGTCTCCGCGACCGTCTGGCCCGCGGGCTGGGCCCACGTGACCCGCCAGGCCGAGAGCGCCTCGGTGCCCGCGGTCACGGTCACCTGCGCCTGGTAGCCGCCGGGCCACTGGTTGACGATCGCGATCACCGCCGAGCAGCCCGCGACGGGCGCCGGGATCGGCTCGGGCAGCCCCACGCCGCTCGGCGACGGGGTCGGCGTCGGGGTCGGCGTCGGCCGGGGCGTCGCCGTCGGCGTGGGCGTGGGCGTCGGGGTCGGCGTGGGCGTGGGGGTCGGGGTGGGCGTCGGGGTCGGCGTCGGGCTCGGGTCCGGGGCGCCGTCCAGCGCGAGGTCCTCGGTCGGGAAGGGCACGAGCACCTGCTCCGCGGGGAGCTCGCCCGCACCGCCGTCGCACGTCTGCGCGCGGTCGAACCGCAGGTAGACCCCCGTCGCGCACGTCCAGCTCGCCTCGGCGTCGCCGCCGACGAGCACGTCCCCGCCGAGCACCGCACGCGAGCGCGCGACGGCGTTGTCCCGTACGACCGCGGACCCGCCGACGACCGCCCCGCTCTCGACGACCGCACGGCCCTCGATGCGCGCCGAGCCGGTGACCTGCGCCCAGTCCTGCACCACGGCCTGCGGGCCGACGTAGACGCCCGGGTCGACGGTCGCGAAGTCCCCGACCCAGCCGCCCCCGTTGGAGTGCCAGCGCCCGCCGGCGGGCGCCGCGGGGCGCACGAAGCCCGGCTCCGAGCCCCACGCGACGGCACCGGCGACCCGCAGCTCGAACGGGTAGCGCACGGAGCCGGGGTAGCCCGCCGCCGGGTCGAAGTCGTGCGCGCGCGTCGGCGTCGCGGCCACGACCAGGTAGACCTCCGCGTCGTCCGGGCGGGTCGTGAGCTCGACCGTCACGTCGGTGCCGCCCGCGAGCTCGCCGTACCGCGCCGTGCCGTCGACCCCGACCGCGACGAGTCCCGCGGTCCACGACGCGTCGGGCCCCGCCTCGGTGTGGCCGCGGACGCGCACCCGCACCGCGCTCGCGCCGTCCTCTGGGCTGAGCCGGACGAGCGCGTAGCCGTTCTCGGCGGGCGCCAGCGCGGAGGGCACGCGGTAGTGGTGGGCGGTCGCGTCGACCGCCTCGACCGCGGCCCCGGGCTCGGCGGTCAGCGCGGGGGCCACCTCGGCGGCGTACCCCCGCAGGTCGTCCTGCGTCGAGTAGTCCCACGTGACGTTGCGCAGCGCGTGCTCGGCGAGGCGCAGGCCCAGCTCCTCCTGCGTGAGGCCGGCGACACGACCGTAGGCGGCGACAGGGTCCGCGTCGACGCCGCCCTCGCGCCACAGCCGCCCCACCGTGGCGAGGCCGTCACGGTCCGCGACGTGCTGGAGCAGCGTCCACCCGCCGTCGAGGTGCCGTCCCGACGACCAGCGCAGGTTCTCGGCGCGCACGAACGCCGACAGGTCCCCCGCGTCCGACGGCTCGGCGGCGGTCGCCAGGAACGAGGCCATCGCCTCCCCGAACGACGAGCCGCGCACCCCGGGGGCCGTCGTGCCGGGGCCGGCGTCCGGCGCGGGACCGTCCGGGGCGACCGCGACGCTCTGCAGGACCACCGCGAGGGCACGGGCGACGTCCCAGGCCCCCGTACGGGCCGCCTCGGGTGCGATCTCGAGGAGCGCGAGCCCGCCCTCGACCCGCCCGGCGGCCCACGCGTCGTAGGCCAGGTCGTCCCAGGTCCGGGTCAGGACGACGGCGATCTTGTCCTCGGCGATCGGCCCGGCCTGCTCCGTGACGCCGACGGTCCCCACGTAGAGCGCGTAGTAGCGCTCGAGCCGGTCGAGCAGCTCGACGGGGTCGACGCGGTAGTACTCGGACGCGTCGGCGAGGTCGCCGCCGGCGCGCGGCCCCCAGAGCAGCACGAAGTTCTCGCTCTCGCGCGAGCTCGCCGCGCCTTCGTCGAGCCGTTCCGCCCAGGCGTGCGCGCGCTCACCGGACTTGGGCCCCGTCGGGGTGTCGTCCAGCGCGTAGGCGATGAGGACCCCGAGGAGGAACGGGACGACGACGGCCGCAGCGACCGTGCCGCGCCGGAACCTGCCCATCTCGGGTACCGCCTCCTCGTCGTCCGGGTCGCCCCTGGGTGCTCCTGCTGGGCCGGCCGGCAACGCGGGCTCCCGCGCAGCGGGGTGGGGGGTCGCGCGGGCGCCTCACCTTCGCCGACGCCCCCGGCTGCCGTCAATGTCGCGAACGTCCCCCCACGTGACGTTCACCCGACCGCCGCGCGCGCACGCCACGCGGGCCCGCCGGCGGCCGGGCGGGCCCCTGCGTGCGCGGTCAGTAGGCGGAGTCGGACGCGAACCCGCCGAGCACGGCCGCCGTCCCCGAGAGGCCGAGCCGGGTCGCGCCGGCCTCGACCATGGCGACCGCGTCGGCGGTGCTGCGGATGCCGCCCGACGCCTTGACGCCGAGGCGTCCGCCGACCGTCGCGGCCATGAGACCGACCGCGTGCACGCTCGCGCCGCCCGCGGGGTGGAACCCGGTCGACGTCTTCACGAAGTCGGCGCCGGCCGCCTCCGCGGCACGGCACACGGCCACGATCTCGTCGTCGGTGAGGGCGGCCGACTCGATGATGACCTTGAGGACGGTCGGGGCCGGCGCCGCGGCGCGGACGGCGGCGATGTCCGACTGCACGGACTCGAAGGCCCCCGACTTCGCGGCGCCGACGTCGAGCACCATGTCGACCTCGTCGGCCCCGTCCCGCACCGCGCGCGCGGCCTCGGCGGCCTTGACGTCGCTGTGGTGCTTGCCCGACGGGAAGCCGACGACCGTCGCGACCTTGAGGCCGCGGGCGTCGAGCGGCAGGAACGACGGCGAGACGCACACCGAGTACACGCCGAGCCGCACCCCCTCCTCGACGAGCGCCTCGACGTCGGCGCGGGTCGCCTCCGGCTTGAGCAGGGTGTGGTCCACGAGCTGGGCGAGTGCGTGGGCGTCGATCGTCATGCGCGGTGCCTTCCGGTGCCGTCGTGCGTGTAGCCCGGGAGGATCGCCCGGTCGATGAGCTCGGCGCGCTCGTCCTGCGGCAGGAACGCGTTCTCGGCGGCGGTGAGCGTCACGTCGCGGACGTCGTCGACCGTCCACCCCGCGTGCTCGACGAGCAGCGCGAGCTCGCGCGTGAGGCTCGTGCCCGACTGCAGCCGGTTGTCGGTGTTGACCGTGACCGCGAAGCCGAGGCGCTTGAGGAGCGTCACGGGGTGCTCGGCGACCGACACGGCTGCGCCCGTCTGGACGTTCGACGACGGGCACGTCTCGAGCGGGACCTGCCGGTCGCGCACCCACGCGGCGAGCCGCCCGAGCGTCGCCGCGGGCGGGCCGCCGGCCGTGCCGGGCTCGTGCACCGTGACGTCGTCGAGGACCCGGACGCCGTGCCCGAGGCGCAGCGCGCCCACGCCGAGCGCCTCGGTGATCGAGCCGAGCCCGTCAGCCTCCCCGGCGTGCACGGTCACGGGGAACCACGCGTCGCGCAGCGCCGTGAACGCGGTCGCCAGGCGGGACGCCGGGAACCCGGCCTCGGCCCCCGCGATGTCGAAGCCCACGACCCCGGCGTCGCGGTTCGCGAGCGCGAGCGCCGCGATCTCGTCGGCCCGGTCCGCGTGCCGCATCGCCGACAGCAGCGTGCCGACGCGGAGCTCCCGGCCCTGGGCCGCCGCCTCGGCGACGCCCTCCGCGAACCCGGCCTGCACCGCGTCGACGACCTGCTGGAGCGTCAGACCGCCCGCGAGGTGCTGCTCGGGCGCGTAGCGCTGCTCCGCGTAGACCACCCCGTCGGCGGCGAGGTCGACCGCGGCCTCGCGCGCGACCCGGCGCAGCGCGTCCTCGGTCTGCAGCACCGCGACCGTGTGCGCGAACGTCTCGAGGTAGCGCTCGAGGCTGCCCGAGTCCGCTGCGGCGACGAACCAGCGGCCGAGCTCCTCGGGGTCGGTCGCGGGCAGCGTGTGGCCCGCCTCGCGGGCGAGCTCGACGAGCGTGGCCGGCCGGACGCCGCCGTCCAGGTGGTCGTGCAGCAGCACCTTGGGCAGCGCGGCCACCAGGTCGTACGCGGGGGTCATGGCTCCACCGTAGTCGCGCACCGGGCGCGCCGAGGACGCCGGGACCCGCCCGGGTGAGCGGGCGACGCCCGTCCGGGCGTCAGAGGTACTCGTCGCGCTCGTCGCCCGGGACCTCGGTCGCCTGCTCGTTCACGTCGGCCTCGTTCGCGTCGTCGCGCGGGGCGACGTGCGGCGGTGCGGGCACGTACTCCTCGGGCGACGTGGCGTCGGCGTCGGGCGCCGGGGTGTTGAGGCGCAGCTCGTCGTCCACGGGGCGCTGGTCCGCGTCCGCCTGGGCGTCGACGGGGGTGAAGACGTCGGCGGGCAGCAGCCCGGCGTCGCGCGAGGCCTCCTGGCCGGGGACGGTGCTCATGGTGTCCTCCCTGGGGTCGGCGTGCCCGTCCATCGTGACCCGGGCCGCGGGTCCTCGCCACTGCCACGTCCCCGCAGCACCCCCGAGACGCACCTCCGGACGTCGCCGACCACCGCCGGGCGTCGCCGGGAGGCTCAGCCGCGGACCGGGAGCAGCGCCCAGGCGACGTGCGACCAACGTCCGAGCGCCTCGAGCGGCCCGTGCGGCACCACGAGGTCGGCCGACGGCACGTCGTGCACGCGCCCGCTCGACGGCTCGTACACCGCGAACCCCTCGGCGGTGCGCCCCGTGAGCAGCACGACGTGGCGCGGGACCGCGCTCGCCGCGCCGCCCGACAGGTCCCCGCCCGTGTACAGCGGCACCGGGACGCCCCGGTCGAGCGCGCGGCCCGCGCGCACCAGGACCCGCGTGACCTCGCTGGGCCGGCTGTCGTCGACGAGCACCGAGCGGTACGCGACGCCCGGGTAGCGCGCGACCCTCGCCGCGCCCCACGGCGGCGTGCCGAGCGCGGTGGGCCACGGGAGCAGCCCGAGCACGGCGCGCGCGTTGCTGCGGCGCTTGAGGGCCTCCTGGAGCGCGCCGAAGCGGCCGGCCGGACCGGGCGCGTCGTCCACGTCGCGCAGCTCGGCGGGCTCGTGCCCGGCGACGCGCTCGCCCGTGACGAGCCAGTAGGCGAGCGTCGGGTCCCCCGCTGCGGCGAGCATCGCGAGGACGGCCGAGCCGCACGTCGTGCCGTCGGTCTGCCGCGCGGCGGCCGTGCCCAGCCGCAGCACGTCGCTCCCCCGCGCCGGGGTCAACGGGCGCTCGACCTGGGCGCGCTCGCGCGCCGGGAGGCCGGCGACGGCGTCGGCGAGGCGTGCGGCGGCCGGCCGGGGTGCTC
>NZ_JBFTER010000127.1:0-13064 GCF_047229345.1 Cellulomonas jepli
GAGGCGGGCGCGGGGTCACGCGTGGCCGGGACGGACGCGGGCGCGTCGGGCTCCGCAGCGGCAGGGACCGGCACGAGCGGCACCGCCGGCCCGAGCGCGACCACCCCGGGAGCGGACGCGGCGGGCGTCGGGGTGGCCTCAGCCATCCCCGAGCGCACCGGCCTCACCGCGTGGCCGGCCGACCTGCCCGACGACACGCTCCCGCTCACGGTCGAGACGACCGGCCCCGGCGGGCTGCGCGTGCGCGGCTACCCGGCGCTCGTCGAGGAGCCGTCCGGCACGATCGGCCTGCGGGTGCTCGCCGACGCGGGCGTCCAGGTCGAGGCCCACCGCCGCGGACTCCGGGCCCTGCTGCTGCGGGAGACGTCGCTCGCGACCGCGCGGGTCACGACGCGGTGGACCGGCACGCAGGCGCTGACGCTCGCCGCGAGCCCGTACCGCAGCACCGACGCGCTCGTCGCCGACGTGCAGCGTGCCGCCGTCGACCACCTGCTCGCCGAGCACCTCGCGGGCCGCCCCGCCACCGAGGTGCGCACCGGCACCGCGTACGCCGCGCTCCGCACCCACGTGCGGGACCGGCTCGAGGACACCGTGCACCGGGTCGTCGCCGACGTGGTCGCGGCGCTCACCGCGGCGCGCGAGCTCGACGCCGACGTCCGCGGCTCGTCGAGCCTCGCGCTCCTCGCGACGCTCCAGGACGTGCGCGAGCAGGCCGCCCGGCTCGTGTTCGACGGGTTCGTCAGCGCGACCGGCGTGACCCGGCTCGTGCACCTCCCCCGGTACCTGCGGGCGGCCCGGCGCCGGCTCGAGAAGGCCGCCGAGAACCCGCAGCGCGACGCCGACCTCGCGTGGCAGGTCCACGACCTCGCCGAAGCGTGGGAGCAGGCGGTGCGCCGCGCCGCGACGTCCTCGCCGGACCCGGCCCGCGACGCGACCCTCGCGGACGTCCGGTGGATGCTCGAGGAGCTGCGCGTGAGCCTGTTCGCGCAGCAGCTGGGCACGCCGCAGCCCGTCTCGGTCAAGCGGATCCGCACCGCGCTCGCCTCGGCCGCCTGATTCCGCCGAGGCTGACCGACTTGTCCCGGTGGCGCCGTGACCAGCGACGATGCCCGGTTCATCCGCACGGGTGAGTTCCCGGGTGAGGTCGGTCGGCCCGTCTCCCGCACCCGGATATGCCCGGGTTATCGTCGACCCATGATCGGTCCAGACCGCGACGAAGCGGGACGTGAGGTGCTGAACGCTCTCGCGGGATCGACCACGACGCCGGACCCGGAGATCCTCGCCGCGGTGCAGGAGGGCCTCATGGCCGTCCCGGCAGGCTCCCCGAGCGCGTGGTTCGAGGTCCCGCGGCAGCGCACGCGCGTGCGTCCCGCGAACCTGTCCACCCGCCGCAGCACCGAGAGCTGACGCGCCCGCGCACCGGGCGCCCGGGGCGGTCGGTCGGCGGCCGCGCCCCGCACGTCCCCGTGGGCAGCGCCCGACGCGAGCGGTGCACCTGAGGCGCTGCTGAGGGTGTCCCGGACGGCGTGCCCGCGCCCGGGATGATGTGCGGGTGACTCACGACCACGGGCAGAGCAGGGACGGCGCGACGGCCGTCGTGGTGGGGGCCGGCATCGGCGGGCTGTGCGCCGCCGTCGGGCTGCGCCGGCGGAGGTGGGACGTCACCGTCCTCGAGCGTGCGCCGGGCTTCACCCAGGTCGGCGCGGGCCTCACGATCCTCGCGAACGGGCTGCGAGGGCTCGACGCGCTCGGGCTCGGTGACGCGGTCCGCGCGCAGGGCAGCCCCGAGGCCTCGGGCGGGATGCGCACGCCGGACGGCCGGTGGGTCATGCGCGTCGACGCCGCGGCGATGACCCGGGCGCTCGGCACGTCCGCGATCGGCATCCACCGGGCGACGCTGCACGAGGTCCTCGTCGCGGCGCTCCCGCCCTCGGTGCTGCGCACGGGCGTCGAGCTGCTGTCCGTCGAGGGCGGCGTGCGGCCCGGGGTCGTCTACCGCGACGCGGGCGGCGCCGAGGTCACGCTGCGCCCGGACCTGCTGGTCGCCGCCGACGGCATCCACAGCCAGGTCCGCACGACGCTCTGGCCCGGCGCACGACCCCCGGCCTACGGCGGCTCGACGGCCTGGCGCGCGGTGACCCGCGAACCGTGGCCCGGCGAGCTCGTCACCGCGATCACGTGGGGCCCCGGGACGGAGTTCGGCATGGTCCCGCTCGGTGACGGGCGCGTGTACTGGTTCGGGGCCGTCACGGCCGACCCGGGCGGCAGTGCACCGGGCGGCGACGAGATGGCCGAGGTCCGGGCGCGGTTCGGCCACCACCACGACCCGGTCCCGGCGCTGCTCGACGCGACCGACCCCGACGCGGTCATCCGCAGCGACCTGCTGCACCTCCCGCCCGTCGACACCTACCACCGGGGGGCGGTCGCGCTGCTCGGCGACGCCGCGCACGCGATGGTCCCCAACCTCGGCCAGGGTGCCAACCAGGCGATCGAGGACGCCGTGGTGCTGGCCTCCGTGTGCGACCCGGCGGGCGACGTGGTGCGCGCGCTCGCGGTGTACGACGCGCAGCGCCGCCGCCGGTCGCAGGGCGTGGCACGGGCGGCGCTGCGGGCCGCCCGCTACGGCCAGCAACTCCGCCACCCGCTCGCGCTGCGCGCCCGGAACACGCTCATGGGGCTCGTGCCGCCGGGGGCGGCGGTGCGGATGGCCAGCTCGGTCGCCGCGTGGGAGCCGCCCGTGGTGCCGGTCGCGCCGACGCGTGCCGGCTGACCCGGCGGCCCCGGCGCGCACCCCACCCCCGGGCCGACCGCGCCGCCGGCCCGCATCGCCGGCGTCAGCCGCAGGTCAGCCCCGAGCGCAGAGCCGCGAGGTTGCTGCGCATGACCGCGGGGTAGTCCCGCGCCTCGTCGGCCTGCGCGGGGGGCTGGGTCTCGAGGGGGTCGAGGACCGCCGTCCCGACGCCGAGCTCCTCGGCCAGGGCGGACGCGAGCCCGGGACCCGCGGACCGCTCGAAGAACAGCGTCCGCACCTCCGCGGTCGCGACGACGTCGCCCACGTCGCGCAGCCGGGCGGGCGACGGCTCGACCTCGGGGTCCAGCCCGGTGATGCCGACCTGCACGAGCCCGTACCGGTCGGCGAGGTAGCCGAACGCCTCGTGCGACGTCACGAGCGTCGCGCCGGCGCACGCCGCGAGGCCGTCGGCGAGCTCGGTGTCGAGGGTCGCGAGCTCGCCGCCGAGCCGGTCCGCGGCGGCGGCGTAGTCGTCCGCATGCTCGGGGTCGGCACCGGCGAGGGCGTCCGCCACCTGCGTGCCCACCGCGGCGAGCAGCGTCGGGTCGAGCCAGAAGTGGGGGTCGCGAGCGTCGGAGCCCTCGCCGCCGGGCTTGATGCCCGCACCCTCGGCGGCGTCGACGACGTGCTCCTGGTCGCGGGTCGCGACCGCCTCGTCGGCGGCGGGCTGGAGGCCCGAGAGGTAGACGACGAGATCCGCGTCGCGGAGCTCCTGGACCTTGTTCGGCGAGATCTCCAGGTCGTGCGGCTCACCACCGGGCGGGACGAGGCTCGCGACCTCGACGTGCGCGCCGCCGACCTGCTCGACGACGTACTGCAGCGGGTAGAAGGACGCGACGACGTCGAGCGTGCCGTCGTCCTCGGCGCCGGCCGGGGCGCAGGCGGAGGCAGCGAGGCCGACGAGCGCCGCGGTCAGGACGGCGGTGGTACGCGTGCGGTGCGGGTGGTGGGCGCGGGGGGTCATGGGGTCCTCGGTGTCGGTACGGCGGCCCGGTGCAGCGGGCTCTCGGCGGTCTCGGTGCGGCGGCTCGTCCGGCGCGGCAGGTGCGGGCGGCTCGTCCGCCCGGCGGTGCGGCGGATCCCGCGTCCCCGCCCGGCGGTGCGGCGGATCCCGCGTCCCCGCCCGGCGGTGCGGCGGATCCGCGGCGGCGGTGCTGCGGCGCACGAACGGCGCCGGACACCCCCCGGTCGGGAGCGCCCGGCGCCGTCGCCCTCAGCGGCGCGCGGGTGACGCGTCGCCTCAGTCCTGGTGCGCCTCGTCGGCGTGCTCGTCGTGCGCGTGCTCGTCGCCCTCGCCCTCGGCGTGGTCGTCGTGCTCGTGCGAGGCCGCCTCGCCCGTGACTCCGTTGAGCTCGTTCGGCGTGACGGTGAGCTCGACGCTCTTCCAGACCTCGCCCTTCGCGTAGTCGACCGCGTGGAGCGTGTCTGTCGACGGGTCGGTGACGTACGCGAGCCCGTCGAGCACGAGCAGCGTCGGGCGCGGCTCCTGCCACTCCTCGGGCTCCTCCCACGCGTCGACCACCGGGATCGAGCGCACGATCGCCTTCGTCTCCGGGTCGATCACGTGCAGCGACCCGTCGGTGCCGAGCACGAGCGCCTCGCCGTCGTCCCCGCGTCCGAGCGAGCGGAACGTGTAGCTCGACGGCAGGTCGACGAGGGTCAGGGCGGCAGTGCGGGTGTCGATGAGCGAGACGCGGGTCGGGCGCTCGAGGTCGGCGTCCGGGTCGGACTTGTAGTCGCCCAGGATGATCGGCGACTCGTCGCTGCCCGCCTGGTTGCCGATGCGGCCGTACGCGTCGGGGCTCGCCACCTTGGTGATCGTGCCGTTCGCGTAGACGAGCGCGCCGGTCTCGCAGCCGATGACGACCGCGTCGTCCGCCGCGACGGCCTCGCCGTGCACCCCGGGGCAGTCGGCGTTCGCCGTGAGCTCCGTGCCGTCCGCGTCGAGCACGCGGATGCCGGTCCGCTCGTCCTCGGTGCCCTCGGAGACGACCATCGTGCCGTCCTCGAGCTCGACCGCGACGCCGTGGTGCGCGCTCGGGGTCGTGAGCTCGCGGGTCGTGAGGTCCTCGTCGGCGACGTGCGCCGAGTCGAACGACACGATCTCGCCGGTGCCGTCGTCGAACAGCACGGTCCGGCCGTCGTGCACGACGACGTGGCCGGGCTTCTCGGCGGCGAACGTCACGTCGGTGAGCTCGGGCTCGGCCGTGTAGTAGTGCGCGTGGTCGCCGTGCGGCTCGCCCCACGTGCCGGCGTCGAGGAGGCGGAAACCCCCGGCGGTGGAGACGAACAGGTGGCGACCGTCGCCCGCGGGGTTGAGTCGGTTGAACCCGTCGAGCTCGACGTCGGCGAGCGTCTCGAGCGTCGTGGCGTCGAGCACCTGGATCCCGCCGTCGTACGTGAGGGCCAGGCGCGGGGTGACGGTCGCGGCCTCGGCGGCGGTCGTCGTGTCGCTCGGGGAGGCGCTCGGCGCGCTGCCGGCGTCGCTCTCGGAGGCGCACCCGGCGAGCAGGGCGAGCGGGACGGTGAGCACGAGCGCGGTGGTGCGCGCTGCGCTCGGGCGGACTCGGGTCTGAGCAGGCATGAGGGACTTTCCGTGACGCGGGCGGGGTGACGAGTCGGGACGCTACCAGAGTTGATAGTCGTTATCGATTAGTCAGGCCCACGATCGCTCCCCGAGCCACGGCGCCAGCACGTCCTCGCGCCCGAGCCACGACGCGAGCCCGGCGTCGGCCTCCGCACCGGTCATGAGCACGTCCTCGAACGCCTCGACGAGAGCGGCCCGCTGGTCGCCCGCGCCCGTGAGCACGAGCCGGGTGTCGGCGTCGACCTGTCCCCACGTGCCGGCCTCACCGACGCTCAGCTGCCCGCCGGCGCCGTCCCACACGCAGACCGAGTCGGGCCGGCTCGGCACCCAGAACCGCCCGCGCGAGCGCACACGGTCGGGCGCGAGCCGGCGCACGTGCTCGACGAGGCGCTCCGGGTGGAGCGGCCGCTCGGAGCGCAGGTCCAGGGTCCAGACCCCGTGCACGGTCGACGCCTGGCGCGCCGGCGCGACGTGCAGCGGGTCGAGCCGCCGGTCCCCGCGGTGCACGTCGTGCTCCGCGCGCAGCAGGGCCCCGAGGTCGGCGCCGTAGAGGCCGTCGACCCTCCGCCCGTCGCGGGCACGCAGGTGGTCGAGCAGGTCGGACGCGACGGGGTGGTCCTCGCGCGAGCCGGAGACGAGCACGGTGTCGGCGTGGGCCACCTGGGCCGCGAGCGCCTCCCCGACCGAGCGGCGGTCGTCGGCGGTCAGCGCGAGCCCGCGTTCGTCGAGCAGGTCGTCGCCGAGCACGTCGTCCTCGAACGCCTCGACGTCGACCGCGGTGACGACCTGCGCGAGCCGCAGCCGGCGCAGGGCGCCCCGACCGCGAGCCTCCCACCCGAGCGCCCGCACGACGGGGAGCGACTCCGCCGAGACCGGCAGCGCGAGGACCAGCGAGTCCCAGCGCGGGTCCCGCGCGAGCCGGGCGAGGGTCGGGATGGCGTCCTCCCGCACCGCGCAGCTCAGGCACGCGTGCTCGAGCGGGATCTGCTCGTCCTCGACGACGCCGCTCGCGTCCAGGACGAGCCGGCGGATCGAGCCGCCGTCCTCGTCGTCGTGGATGTCGTGGCGGACGACGACCGCCCGGGGGTCGTCCATGACGAGCCCGAGGACGGTGGAGTCGCGGACGACCGGGTCGACGGTCGCGAGGGTCAGCAGCGGGGTGCGTCGGTTCATAGGCCCCGACCCTAGCGCTTGACGCGAATGATTCTCAGTACCTACGTTGACGCCATGTCAGCCCGCTGCCAGGTCCTCGGCACGACGCCGGGGTTCGGCCACTCCGTCTCCCACTCGCACGTGCGCACCAAGCGCCGTTTCAACCCGAACATCCAGCGCAAGCACTACTGGGTCCCGTCGCTCGGGCGCCGCGTCACGCTGAACGTCTCGGCGCGCGGCATCAAGACGATCGACAAGCTCGGGATCGACGTCGTCGTCGCCCGGATCCTCGCGCGCGAGGAGAAGGTCTGATGGCCGGGAGGCGGACCGACGTCCGGCCCGTGATCAAGCTGCGCTCGACCGCGGGCACCGGGTTCACCTACGTGACCCGCAAGAACCGCCGCAACGACCCCGACCGGCTCGTGCTGCGGAAGTTCGACCCCGTCGTCCGCCGTCACGTCGACTTCCGCGAGGAGCGCTGAGATGGCCAAGACGAGCAAGATCGCGCGCGACCAGCAGCGACGCGTCGTCGTCGAGCGGTACGCCGAGCGCCGCGCCGAGCTGAAGGCCGCCGCCGTGAACCCTCACCTCACCGCGGCCGAGCACGAGGCCGCCCAGACTGCGCTCCAGGCGCTCCCCCGGAACGCGAGCCCCGTGCGGCTGCGCAACCGCGACGTCGCCGACGGCCGCCCGCGCGGGCACCTGCGGAAGTTCGGCCTCTCGCGCGTCCGGTTCCGGGAGATGGCCCACCGCGGCGAGCTCCCGGGCATCACCACGTCGAGCTGGTAGCCCAGCCGCACCGACAGGAGAAGCAGATGAAGCAGGGGATCCACCCCGCGTACGGCCCGGTCGTGTTCCGCGACATCTCAGCCGACTTCGCGTTCCTCACGCGGTCGACCGCGACCTCGTCGAAGACGATCGAGTGGACCGACGGGAAGATGTACCCGGTGATCGACGTCGACACCTCGAGCGCGAGCCACCCGTTCTACACCGGCACCGCGCGCGTCCTCGACACCGCGGGACGTGTCGAGAAGTTCCGCCGCCGCTACGGCGCCCGGGGCGGCGCGGGGGCGACGGCGGCGGGCGCGACGAGCCCCGGCGCGCCCGCACCCGGCACCGCCGAGGGCGCGGACGCGACCTCCGGTGACCGCGCATGAAGGTCCGCGCGTCGCTCGCGTCGCTCAAGAAGAAGGACGGCTCGATCGTCGTCCGCCGGCGCGGCAAGACCTACGTGATCAACAAGCGCAACCCGCGCTGGAAGGCGAGGCAGGGCTGATGGCGGTCCCCAAGCGGAAGACGTCCCGCAGCCGGACCCGGTCCCGCCGCGCGCAGTGGAGGGCGACGACGGTCGACCTCGTGACCGTCCGCACGCCGGGCGGGCCGGTCGAGGTCCCGCGCCGCCTGGTCCGGGCCGTCGAGCGCGGGCTCGTCGACGTCGAGGCGCTGCGCGGCTGACGCCACCCGCGGCCCGTCGCACGGAGGACCGGCGCCGCCGGCACCCGCTGCGCCGCGACGCGGTCGTCCCGCAGACGCACGTCCGGCCGGGTGGGAGCACCTGCGCCCCCGCCCGGCCGGCACGCCGACCTCGCGCGTCAGCTGCGCGGCTTGCCCGCGCACACCACCCCGACGCACTGCGGGTAGACGCCGTTGGCCCACGCCCGGTTGCCGCCGAGGTCGACGACCCCCGGCGCGTGGATGCCGCGGCCCGTGTTGTGGTGCGCGACGTTGCCGCCGACCTCGGTGCCGACCCCCGCCGTGACGATCGCGTCCCCGTTGCCGACGAACGTGTTGCCCTCGACGGTCATGCGGCCGCCCCACTCCACGAGCGGGCCGGTCGAGGTGAACGCGACCCGGTTGCGCTCGAACGTGTTCCCGGTGACGGACCCGCTGGCCTCGCCGAGGTCGAGAGCCACGTCGTTGTCCACGATCACGTTGTCGACGACCCGCGCGTAGGACGTCGGCGCGATCACGGTGTCGCTCCCGCTGATCTCGTTGCCCTCGAGGTCGATGAAGCCCATGAAGTGCCCGCCCGTGTCGATCACCCCGTTGTCGAGGAGCACGCTGTCGCGGACGGTGAGCCCGGCCTCGGTGAGGTCGTCGGCGACGACGTCGTTGCCCTCGAGGCGCGAGCGCTCGATGATCACGCCCGCCGTGTCGAGGCTGACCACGGCCCCGTTGTGCAGGAACTCGGAGTCCTGCACGAACCCGCCGCCGCCGAACAGGCCGCCGAACACGAGCCCGTTGTCCTCGAACCGCGCGCCGCTGTACCGGAAGTCGGCCCGGTGACGCCCGAAGAGCGAGTCGACGCCGAGGTCGGTCACCTCGCCGTTCCCGGTGAACACCACGCCGTCGAACGAGAAGTCGCCGACGAACCCCTCACCCTCCGGGTCGGGCGGGATGACGGCGTCGACCGCGGTGGCCCAGCCGGAGACGGTGCCGTCGACGACGGCCTGCGTCCCCCCGAGCGTGACGCTCAGGCCGGTGCCCGAGCCGCCGCCGTCGAGGGTGTGCCCCCGCAGGTCGAGCGTGAGGTCGCCGACGAGCGTGATCCCGACCCCGGCGCACGCGGCGTCGGCGTCGAGGTAGGCGTCGGTCGTGACGACGTCCCCGCACGTCACGGCGACGGGTGCGGCCGACGCGGGCAGGGCGAGCAGCACGGACGAGACGGCGGCAGCGGCCGCGAACAGCGCGGCGACGAGCGGACGAGACCTCATGGACGACCCCCTGGTGACTGCGGAACGGCCCCCGCGGATGCACGGACGACCGGCTCGTCCAGTCCAGCGGTGGGGCGAAATGCCCGACAAGTCCGTTCCCGGGTGAAACGGCTTCCCGAAGGTGCCGCGCACCCTCGCGCCCTCGCCCCGTCCGCCGGGAGCCCCGGCCCCGCTCCTCAGCTCCGCGGCTTGCCCGCGCACACGACCCCGACGCACTGCGGGTACACGCCGTTGGCCCAGGCCCGGTTGCCGCCGAGGTCCGTGACGCCCGGCGCGTGGATGCCCCGGCCGGTGTTGTGGTGCACGACGTTGTCGCCGATCTCGGTGCCCCCGCTGCCGCCGTCGACCACGATCGCGTCCCCGTTGCCGACGAACGTGTTCCCCACGACCGACAGGGGGAAGCCGGTACCGGCAGGAGGCCCCTCCGCGGTGAGCGCGACGCGGTTCCGCTCGAACGTGTTCCCCGTGACGGGCCCCGACATGGTCCCGAGGTCGAGCGCCACGTCGTTGTCGACCAGCACGTTGTCGACGACGCGCACGGTGAAGATCAACCCCGACCCGACCACGATGTCGCTCCCGCTGACCTCGCTGCCCTCGAGGTCCAGGTGACCCATGACGTTCCCGCCGCCGTAGACCACCCGGTTGTCGCGGAGCACGCTGTCGCGGACCGTGAGCCCGGACTCCTCCAGGTTGCCGGCCACGACGTCGTTGCCCTCGAGGTGCGAGCGCTCGATGACGACGTCCGCCGTGTCGATGCTGACGACCGTCCCGTTGTGCAGGAGCTCGGAGTCCTCGACGACCGCGGTCCCGCCGTACGGCCCGCGGAACACGAACCCGTTGCCCTCGAACCGCGCGCCGCTGTACCGGAACCAGACGGGGCTCCCGCCGTGGAGCTGGCCGACGCCGATGTCGTTCACCTCGCCGTTCCCGGTGAACGACACGCCCGTGAACGTGAAGTCGCCGAACAGGACCGGGTCATCGGGGTCCCCGCCGTCGGGCTGCTCGTGGGCGACCGCGGACCCCCAGCCCGAGACGGTCCCGTCGACCACGGACTGCGTGCTCCCGAGCGTGACGGTGATCCCGGCTCCGGAGCCGTCTCCGTCGAGGGCGTGCCCGCGCAGGTCGAGCGTGACGTCACCGACCAGCGTGATCCCGACCCCGGCGCACGCCGCGTCGGCCGCGAGGTAGGCGTCGGTCGTGACCACGTCACCGCACGACACGGCGACGGGTGCGGCCGACGCGGGCGCGGCGAGCAGGAGGACGGACGAGACGGCGGCGGCGACCGCGGACAGCGCAGCGACGAGCGGACGAGACCTCATGGGACGACCCCCCGGTGGCTGCGGTACCGCCGACGCGGATGCGCGAGCGGCCCGCTCGCCCAGTCCAGCGGGGCCCGAGATGTCCGACAAGACCGTGCCGGGGTGAGACGGCTTCCCGAAGGTGCCGCGCGCCTCACACCGTCCGGCGCCGGAAGAGCCGGCCCGCGAGCGCCCGCGCGACGACGTAGAAGCCGGCGCACCACGCGAACGCCACGAGCGCGTCCCCGCCGGGCATCCCGACGAGCCACCCGCGCAGGCTGTCGGTCACCGGCGTCACGGGCTGGTACCGCGCGAACCACTCGAGCGCCGCCGGCATGGTCTCGGGCCGGACGAACGCGCTCGACACGTAGGGCAGGAACATGATCCCGAAGCTGAACCCGCTCGCCGCCTCGGGGCTCGACGCGACGACCCCCACGCACACCGCGAGCCACGTGAGCGCGAGCACGTAGGCGGCGAGCAGCGCGACGGCGAGCAGCCACTCCCGCGGACCCGCGGAGGGCCGGAACCCGAGCAGGAACGCCACGCCGACGACGAGCGTCGTCGACACCGCACTGCGCGCGAGGCTCGCGACGACGTGCCCGGTCAGCACGCTCGACAGGCGGACCGGCAGCGACCGGAACCGGCTCATGATGTCGCCGGTGACGTCGGAGGCGACCGCGACGGCCGTCGTCGAGGCGCCGTAGCCCGCGCACAGCAGGATGATCCCGGGGACGACGAAGTCGACGTACGCCATCCCGGTGTCGATCTCGCCGCCGAAGACCGTGACGAACAGCAGCATGACCACCACGGGCAGCGCGACGGCCATGATCAGGGTGTCGGGCTCCCGCACGGACCGGCGCAGGCTGCGGCCGATCATCGTGCGCGCGTCGTGGGCCGCCCAGCCGAGCAGCGGGCGCTCGGCGGCGGCCCGCGCCGCGTGGTCGAGGGTGCCGTCGACGGGACCCAGGGGCGAGGGGGCGAGCGTGGTCATGATGCCTCCGCGGTGACGAGGTCCTCGGTGCGCGCCGGGGCGCCGGTCAGGGTCAGGAAGACGTCGTCGAGCGTGGGGACAGCGACGCGCCAGTGGTCGACGGGCAGCCCGCGGTCCTCGACGCCGGCGAGGATCCGCCGCACGTCGGCGACGCTGGCGTCGGTCTCGATCCGCTCGGTCGTCCCGTCGGCGAGCGTGAGCTCGACGTGCGCGGACCCGACGCGCCGCTTGAGCTCGGCGGCCGGGCCCTCGGCGATCACCCGCCCCCGGTCGAGCACCGCGACGCGGTCCGCGAGCCGGTCTGCCTCGTCGAGGTACTGGGTCGTGAGCAGGAGCGTGGTCCCGGCGGCGACGACCTCCCGGATGACCTCCCACAGCGCGAGCCGGCTGCGCGGGTCGAGGCCCGTCGTCGGCTCGTCGAGGAAGATCACCTGGGGCCGCGCGAGCAGGCTGACCGCGAGGTCGAGCCGGCGCCGCATGCCGCCCGAGTAGGTCCGGACCTGCCGGTCGGCGGCACCGGCGAGGTCGAACAGGTCGAGCAGGTCGGTGCTGCGGCCGCGGACCTCCCGGCGCCCGAGGTGGGCGAGGTTGGCCATGAGGTGCAGGTTCTCCCGGCCGGTGAGCAGGTCGTCGACCGCGGCGTCCTGCCCGGTGAGGCTGATGACGTGCCGGACCCGGTCGGGCTCGCGGACGACGTCGTGGCCGGCGACCGTCGCGGTCCCGGCGTCGGGCCGGACGAGCGTCGTGAGGATGCCGACGGTCGTGGTCTTGCCCGCGCCGTTGGGGCCCAGCAGGGCGAGCACCTCGCCGCGCCCGATCTCCAGGTCGAGGCCGTCGAGCACGGGCGTGCCGCCGTAGGACTTGCGCAGTCCCCGGGTCAGGACGATCGGGTCGGTCATGGGGTTCCCTATCTGTGTATTCCGCACACTGTGCTGTTTATGATGTACACAGTTCTAGGATCGGGTCAAGGAGGTGCCGTGAGCGCACACGAGCAGGACCCGGCCGGCGCGCCCGACGACGCCCCCGGCGGCGCGGCGGTGGGCGCCCCGAGCAGCGCGTCCGCCGACCTCGTCGCGGGCGGGCGCGGGACGGCTGCCGGTGAGGGCCGGGTGGCGGTCTCCGACGAGGGCAGGGCGGAAGTCGCTGACGCGGGCGAGGCGCAGGCCGCGGTCGAGGGCGAGTCGCAGGCCGCGGTCGAGCGTGAGGCGCGCGCCGCCGACGAGCGTGAGGCGCAGGCCGCCCGCCGCGAGGCCGAGCTGCTCCGGCGCGACCGCGACAAGGCCCAGCAGGCGGCCGCGAAGGAGGCGGAGCGGCTGCGGCGCGACCGCGAGAAGGCCGCCCAGACCGCCGCCAAGGAGGCGGAGCGCGCCCGGCGCGACCAGGACCGCGCGGAGCGGGCCGCCGCCAAGGAGGCGCAGCGCGCCCGTGCCGAGCGGGAACGCGAGCTGCAGCAGGCCGAGCGCGACGCGGCGCGCGCCCAGCGCGAGGCCGAGAAGGCCGTGCAGGCCGCCGCACTCGCGCAGCAGCGGGC
>NZ_JBFTER010000128.1:0-12856 GCF_047229345.1 Cellulomonas jepli
GCCGCGGTCAGCACGGCGGCGGCGGCGCGCGTGCGCCGTGCGGCGGGCGCGCGGGGGGTGGCGTCCGGCCGGGTCGTGGCATCCGGTCGGTCGGGTCGGGGGTCGGGCCTCATCAGCGTCCTCCTTGACGGGTGGGGCAGACCGGCGGCGCGGGAGTGCCCCGCCGGCACGGGGTTCAGCGGCGGTCGCGGCGCCGCCGGGTGGTGGTCCCGCGGGGCGGCCGGGCCTCTCGGGCGACCGGCCGCCCCGCGGAGGTCATGCGCGCGGCGTCCGGACGACGCGCACGCCGCCCGCGGCGACCGTGAGCGGGCCCTGACCGGGCTCGGCCGTCTCGCCCGTGAGCAGGTCGACGCCCGTGAGCGGGAGGTCGACCGGCTTGTCGGTGTGGTTCGCCACGACCACGAAGTCCGCCTCGGCGCCGCGGCGGCGCACGACCTCGACGTCCTCGGGCAGCCCCGCGGGCGTCACGCCGGCGTCGCGGTAGACCCGGCGCAGGAGGCGCGCGAGCCCCTCGGCGTCGGGCCGGGTCGACACGTACCAGCCCGTGCCCGCGCCGTGCCGGTGCCGGGTGACGGCCGGGCGGCCCGCGGCGGGTCCGTCGGTGTAGGTGCCGACGACCTCCGCGCCCGCGAGGGTCAGGTCGTCGGCCCAGACGTCGGCGACGAGCGGCGCGGGCGGCTGGTCGGCGGGGTCGGTCGCGGCGGCGGTGGCGTCGTCGTCCGGGCCGAGGCCGGCGTCAGGGGCGAGCGCCACGTGCACGCGCTCGCCCGCCCGCAGCGGCAGGAACTCCTCGACGGTGACCCCGAGCGCGTCGCGCAGCACGCTCAGGTGCGGGCCCTCGTGCACGCGGTCGTGCTCGTCGACGATCCCCGAGAAGAACGAGCTCAGCAGCGTCCCGCCCTGCGCGACGTAGGCGGTGAGGTTCTCCGCGGCGCGGGCCGTGAGCAGGTACGACGCAGGGGCGAGCACCAGCTTGTACCGGCTCAGGTCGTGCTCGGGGTGGGCGAAGTCGACCGTGATGCCGTCGCGCCACAGCCGGTCGTAGAACGCGTCGACGCGCTCGCGGTGCCGGGCGTCGACGCTCGGGCGCCACTCGAGGTCCTGCGCCCAGAACGACTCCTGGTCCCAGAGGATCGCGACGTCGGCCTCGACCCGGGAGCCGAGCACCTCGTCGAGCACCGCGAGCCCGGCTCCGAGCTCGCGCACCTCGCGGAACACCCGGCTGCCGGTCCCGGCGTGCGGCAGCATCGCCGAGTGGAACTTCTCGGCGCCGGACCGGGAGGCCCGCCACTGGAAGAACAGGATCGCGTCGGCGCCGCGCCCCAGGTGGCTCAGCGCGTTGCGGGCCATCTCGCCCGGGCGCTTCGCGACGTTGCGCCCCTGCCAGTTGACCGCGGACGTCGAGTGCTCCATGAGGATCCACGGCCGGCCGCCCGCGAACGAGCGCGTGAGGTCGGCGGCCATCGCGAGGCCCACGTGGCCGCGCGGGTCGGCGGCGGTCAGGTAGTGGTCGTTCGAGACGACGTCGACCTCGGCGGCCCACCGCCACAGGTCGGTCGAGTGGCACGCGCCGGCCATGAAGTTCGTGGTGATCGGGATGCCGGGGGACTCGGCCCGGATCGCGTCGCGCTCGGCGACGAAGCACGCGAGGAGCGCGGCGTCGGTGAACCGCGCGAAGTCGAGGCGGTGCGCGGGGTTGACGACGCTGGGCGCGGCCGCGGGGACGACGACGTGGTCCCACGAGCCGTAGACCTGCCCCCAGAACGCGGTGCCCCAGGCGGCGTTGAGCGCGTCGAGCGAGCCGTAGCGCTCCTGCAGCCAGGTCCGGAACGCGGCCGCGGAGGTCTCCGAGTAGTCCTCGGAGACGGGTACGCCGTACTCGTTGTGCACGTGCCAGAGCGCGAGCGCCGGGTGGCGGCCGTAGCGGCGCGCGAGCTGCGTGGCGATGCCGGTCGCGGCGCGGCGGTACTCGGGCGAGCTCGGGCACACGAGGCCGCGCGACCCGAAGCCGAGCACCGTCCCGTCGCGCGAGACGACGCGCGTGTGCGGGTAGGCGGCGAAGAACCACGCGGGCGGTGACGCGGTGGGCGTGCCGAGGTCGACCCGGATGCCGTGCGCGTGCAGCAGCTCGATCACGCGGTCGAGCCAGCCGAAGTCGTAGACCCCCTCGGACGGCTCGAGCAGGCCCCACGAGAAGATCCCGATCGACACGAGGTTGACGCCGGCCTCGCGCATGAGGGCGACGTCCTGCGCCCAGACCTCCTCGGGCCACTGCTCGGGGTTGTAGTCCCCGCCGTAGCAGACCTTCCCGACGCCGGGCAGCCAGCCGGGCACGTGGGCGGGCGTGTGGTCGTGACCTGGACGCATGGAGCTCCTCGACGATGGTGACGTGATCGTGCTGTGCACGGTCACAGTCCGTGCGGCGAGATATCGGACAGGTAACACGAGGAAGCCCCGTGTTGACAAGCCCGACACCCGTGCGCCTACTGTGACCGTGCACAGGCACAGCGGCGTTCTTGGGGGCGCGGCGTCGTGCGGTGCCGACGCAACCCGCCGCGACGACGCGGCAGGCCCCGAACGAGGAGGACACATGCGCCTGACCACAGGCATCAGGACCGCTGCGGTCGTCGCGGCGACCGCGCTGCTCGCCGCAGGCTGCTCCGGCGGAGACGGCTCGGGCGACGGCGGCACGGACGGCGCCTCGGGCGAGGCCGTCGAGCTCACCTTCTGGACGTGGGCGCCCGGCATGGAGCAGGTCGTCGAGCAGTGGAACGCCGAGAACCCCGACATCCAGGTCACGGTCAACAAGCAGGACGGCGGCGACCCCGCGGTCACCAAGCTCCTCACCGCGATCAAGGCCGGCAGCGGCGCCCCGGACCTCATGCAGGCCGAGTACCAGAAGATCCCCACGCTCGTCGCCGCCGACGCGCTCGCCGACGTCTCGGGCGAGCTCGACGCCGACATCGCCGACCACTTCCCCGAGGGCGTGTGGAACGCCGTGACCCTCGGCAGCGACGCCGTCTACGGCATCCCGCAGGACTCCGGCCCGATGCAGCTGTACTACCGCGCCGACATCTTCGCCCAGCTCGGCATCGCCGTCCCGACCACGTGGGCCGAGTACGCCGACGCGGCCGCGAAGGTGCACGCCGCGGACCCGACGAAGTACCTCGGCACGTTCTCCGCGACCGACGCCGGCTGGTTCACGGGCCTCGCGCAGCAGGCCGGCGCCTCGTGGTGGGGCATCGACGGCGACTCGTGGACGGTGTCGATCGACGACGAGGCGACGCTCAAGGTCGCCGACTACTGGGGCGGGCTCGTCGAGTCCGGCGTCATCGACAACAAGCCGATGTACACCCCCGAGTGGAACGCCGCGCTCAACGACGGCTCGCAGGTCGCGTGGCTCTCGGCGATCTGGGCGCCCGGCGTCCTGCAGGGCAACGCGCCCGACACCGCCGGGACGTGGGCCATGGCCCCGATGCCGCAGTGGGACGCGTCCGACCCGGCCACCGGCAACTGGGGCGGCTCGGCCACGGCCGTGACGACGCAGTCGGAGCACGTCGCCGAGGCGACCGAGTTCATGACCTGGATGAACACGAGCCAGGAGGCCGTGAACACCCTCGTCGCCGAGGGCGGCCTGTACCCGGCCGACCAGCTCGCGCAGGAGGAGGCCCTCTCCGCGCCGCCGGAGTTCTTCTCGAACCAGGCCGACTTCTACCCGCTCGCGGCCGAGACCGCCGCGACGGCGAACAGCTTCACGTTCGGTCCCAACGTCAACGTCGCGTACTCCGCGTACAACGACGAGTTCGGCAAGGCCGCCGAGTCCCGCTCGCGCGCCGCGTTCGTCGCCGCCGTCGAGGCCATGCAGGAGGTCACGATCGAGGACCTCAAGGACTCGGGCTTCTCCGTCCAGGAGTGACCCCATCGCCCCGGTGACCCGGCACACGTCCCCCGTGCCGGGTCACCGGGTGCACGCTCTCCGTCCGACGGCCCGCTCGTCGACCACCCCTCAGGAGCACGCCCGTGACCACGTCCTCGGTGCCCACGGCACCCGCAGCGCCCGACGGGGCCGGTGCCGCGCCGCGGCCGCGCACCCGCACCGCGCGTCCCGCCGTGCCCACCCGGCCCGGTCGCCGCCGCCCGTCCGGCCGCACCGCCGCGCCGTACGCGTTCCTCGCGCCGGCCGCGATCCTCTTCGTGGCGTTCCTGGCGCTGCCCATCGGCTACGCGCTCTACCTGAGCCTGCGGACCGTCAAGGTCAGCGGCCTGGGGCTCGGCAAGGGTGCCCGCACCGAGGTGTGGGCGGGCCTCGACAACTACACGCGCTCGCTCGCCGACCCGGAGTTCGTCGCGTCGGTCCTGCGCGTCGGCCTCTACGGCCTCGTGCTCGTCCCGACGATGCTCGGTCTCGCGCTGCTGTTCGCGCTCCTGCTCGACTCGCGCCGCAGCCGGGCCCGCGCGTTCTCGCGCGTGTCGATCTTCCTGCCGTACGCGGTGCCCGCAGTGATCTCGTCGCTGCTCTGGGGCTTCCTCTACCTGCCCGCGGTCAGCCCGTTCTACTTCGTGTTCGACGAGCTCGGCTGGGAGGTGCCGACGCTCCTGTCCTCACGCCTCGTGATGTTCGCGGTCGCCAACATCGCGCTGTGGGGCGGCGTCGGCTTCAACATGATCGTCATCTACACCGCGCTCAAGGCGATCCCGACCGAGCTGTACGAGGCGGCGACGCTCGACGGGTGCTCCGAGGCGATGATCGCCTGGCGGATCAAGATCCCGATCGTCGCGCCGTCGCTCATCATGACCGCGATCTTCTCGATGATCGCGACGCTCCAGGTGTTCGCCGAGCCGATGACGCTGCGCCCGCTCACCAACACGATCTCGAGCACGTGGACCCCGCTCATGAAGGTGTACCGCGACGCGTTCACGCGCGACGACATCTACTCGGCGGCCGCGACGTCCGTCGTCATCGCGCTCGCGACGTTCGTCATCTCGTTCGGGTTCCTGCGCCTCGTCCAGGACCGCGCCTTCAGCCAGGAGAAGTCATGAGCACGACGACCACCGCGCCGTCCTCGGCGCCCGCGCTGGTCCCCGGGTCCGCCCCGGCCGTCCGCCGTCGCCGCGGCGCGACGCGCCCGAGCCCGGTCAGCACCGCGGTGCTCCTCGTCGGCGCCGCGTACTGCCTGCTGCCCGTCGTGTGGGTGCTGATCGCCTCGACCAAGAGCGCGGGCGAGCTCTTCTCGACGTTCACGTTCGCGCCGTCGACGCACCTGCTCGACAACGTCGCCGAGCTCACCGCGTACCGCGACGGGGTGTTCTGGCGCTGGATGGCGAACACCGCGCTCTACGCGGGCGTCGGCGGCCTCGCGTCCGTCGTCGTCTCGGGGATGGCCGGCTACGGGCTCGCGAAGTACGAGTTCGCCGGCAAGAAGACGCTGTTCAACGTGCTGCTCGCGGGCGTCCTGGTCCCGGCCGTCGTCCTCGCGATCCCGCAGTACCTGCTGCTCGCGCAGGTCGGGCTGACCAACACGTACTGGTCGGTGCTGCTGCCGAGCATCATCAGCCCGTACGGCATCTACCTCGCGCGCATCTACTCCGCGGCGTCCGTGCCCGACGACGTGATCGAGGCGGCCCGCACCGAGGGCGCCGGCGAGGCGCGGATCTTCCGGTCCATCGCCGTCCCGATGATGATGCCGGGGCTCGTCACCGTGTTCCTGTTCCAGTTCGTCGCCATCTGGAACAACTTCATGCTCCCGTACATCATGCTCGGCAACGACCGGCTGTTCCCGCTCACCGTGGGCCTGTCCGGGCTGCTCAACCAGGGCGCCTCACAGCCCGCGATGTACACCTCCGTCATCACGGGTGCGCTGCTGTCGGTCGTCCCGCTCGTCGCCCTGTTCCTGCTGCTGCAGCGGTACTGGCAGGTCGACCTCGCGGCGGGCGCCGTGAAGGCGTGAGCCCTCGCCTAGAGTCACGGACCGTGGAGCAGCAGCAGTCCGGCAACGCCTCGGGTGCGCCGCGCCGACGACCCACGATCCGGGACGTCGCGGCGGCCGCCGGGGTGTCCCGCGGCACGGTGTCGCGCGTCATCAACGGCGGGCACTGGGTCTCGCCCGACGCGCTCGCGGCCGTCAACGAGGCGATCCGCGCGACCGGGTACGCCGCGAACCACCACGCGCGCAGCCTCGTCACGGGCCGCTCGAACTCGGTCGCGTTCCTGCTCACCGAGCCCCAGCACCTGCTGTTCGAGGACCCGAACTTCTCGGTCCTGCTGCGCGGCGCCGCCGAGGCGCTCGCCCGGCGCGAGATGCCGCTGCTGCTCATGGTCGCCGGCACGCCCGAGGAGCGGCGACGCATCACCGCGTACGTGACCGCGGGCCACGTCGACGGGGTCCTGCTCATCTCCTCCCACCAGGGCAACCCGATGGTCGAGTCCCTGCTGCGCGCCGGTGTCCCGACCATCGCGTGCGGGATCCCGCTCGGCTTCGAGGGCCGGGTCGGGTACGTCGCGGCCGACGACGCCGGTGGCGGGCGGCGCATGACCCGGCACCTCGTCGGGCTCGGGCGCACGCGCGTCGCGATGATCACCGGCCCGCTCGACACGCCCGGCGGGACGCTGCGGCTCGACGGCTACCGCGCCGAGCTCGGCGACGCGTACGACCCCGGGCTCGTCGCGCACGGCGACTGGACCCGCGCGAGCGGCGAGCGCGCGATGCGGGAGCTCCTGGACCGGCGGCCCGACCTCGACGCGGTCTTCGTCGCGTCCGACCTCATGGCCGCCGGCGCGATCGTCGCGCTGCGGGACGCCGGGCGCGACGTGCCCGGGGACGTGGCCGTGGGCGGGTTCGACGACAACGGGCTCGCCGCGAACCTCACGCCCGCGCTCACGACCATGCGGCAGCCGTTCGAGCGGATCAGCGCCGAGATGGTGCGGCTGCTGCTCGAGGTCATCGAGGGCGAGGACCCCGCGACGGTGACGCTGCCGACGTCGCTCGTGGAGCGCGACTCGGCCTGACGGGTGCGCGGCGCAGCGTCCGCCCCGCCGGTCTCGCCCCTGCCGAGCCGGTGCCCTCCACCCCGGGGCACCCTGCGCGCGTCAGTGCCCGCGGAACTTCTCGATCTCGCGCCGCTCGCGCTTGGTCGGCCGCCCCGCACCTCGGTCCCGGGTCGGCACGAACGCGATCTCGGTGGGCTTCGGCGGGGGAGGGGTGTGGTCCACGAGCACGTCCGGGACGAGCGCCGCCCCGACGCGCTTCTCGATCACCTTCGCCACCTCGACGATGCGCTCGACGCCGCCCTCGCGGACGCGCACCTCGTCGCCGACCTTGACCTGCGTGGCCGGCTTGGCGCGGTCCCCGTTGACCTTCACGTGCCCCGACCGGATCGCCGCGGCGGCGAGCGCGCGGGTCCGGAACAGCCGCACGGCCCACGTCCAGCGGTCGACGCGCGTCGCGACCGGCGTGGTCGTTGCACTCATGAGACTCCGTCGAGTGTGATGCGTCTGCTGAGTGCCATTCATCAAGAGTGCCACTCGCGTGATGGGGCGTCACGAAGCGGTGCCGCGCGCCCGTTTCGACGGCCGTCGATCACCCCGACCTCGTACGCTGACACGCGCATCAGGCGCATGCCGTCGACACGCGCCACCACGGCGGCCGACATGTACCCCACGGTGTCGGTGACATGCGGCACGATGGCACTGTGTCCGCCTTCCAAGCTTCGCTACTTCGAGAGCCTCCATACGAGATGACGGCACTATGCATGCTCTAAAGATCGATTTCAGGGGTTATAAGCGCCTTGCGGAGACGTCGTGCAATACCGATGCCCGGATCCTCGCCTTCGTAGGATCCAATGAATCGGGTAAGTCTTCGATGCTCGAGGGGCTCGTTTGGCTTACGAGCGGCGAAGAAGACGCGCTAGACCCGCGCCATGAGAATCGGAACCGAAGCGTTGCAGACCGTGACGTCGTGGTCAGAGCAACTTTCGAACTGAGTATCGAGGATTTGGCTGTCATCGAAGATCTCGACGTGGCCGAGCCTCCGAAGCAGTTTGTAATCGAGAAGCGGAAGAACGGCACATTAGGCAGCGACGCGCTTCCGCATCTTCGGCGAAACGGGAAACCGTTTGAATTGGCACGGACCAAGCTGTCATCGACGCGACGCCGGCTTCATTCAAGCTTCAATGAGGCGCTATCGGATCAAGACGGCGAGGAGGTCACCCCGAACGAGTGGGCGGAAGCGCTGCTTGCAGCGTTGGAAGATCTGGACAGTCCGTGGACGGCCGACGTGTCCTCCGCTGCTGAGGCGCTTGCGGACTGGCTCGATGCTGTGTCGCCGCGCAGTCGCAATGGGCTCGCTCGGGACGCTGAAGCAGCGCAGCTGATCCGCATCGCGTTAGAGAAGGCGCAAACTCCGCACCCGCGAGAGGTTGCGCGCAACCGGTTAGTCGCGCGCGTTCCAAAGTTTGTTCTGTTCGCAGATGAGGACCGCGCACTTAGCACAACTCATTTAATCAATGATGCGGCTCTGCGTAGCAACCCACAGCCAGCATTAGCGAATCTTCTTCGCATTGCACGGCTGGATCTAGAGCAACTCTGGGTTCACATGTCGACGGGCGACGATAGCAGTCGAGAGACGCTAGTTGAGGGCGCGAATGAACGACTTCAGCAATTCTTCACACAAGCTTGGAATCAGTCGAACGTCTGCGTGCGGCTGAAGGCAGGCGATCAGCGCCTCGAGGTGTTCTTGAAGGAGTTGGGAGTCGGGGGTCCCGTCACCAACATCGAGGAGCGCAGTGATGGGCTGCGGACGTTCGTCGCCCTGGCCGCCTTCCTAGCCTCCCAGGCGTTGAGTGTTCCTCCAGTCTTGCTGATCGATGAGGCGGAGACGCACCTCCACTACGACGCGCAAGCTGACCTCGTCGGCGTATTGTTGAAGCAAGTTAATGCGACGCAGATCTTTTACACCACTCATTCTCCAGGCTGTCTTCCAGGAGATCTCGGAACCGGAATCCGACTGCTTCGAAAAGATGACTCGCGGCCTAATGCGAGCGTAATAAAGCATGATTTCTGGACCAATGAAGAACCGGGCTTCGCACCACTGCTGTACGCAATGGGCGCGTCGGCGGCTGCATTCTCTGCGTGCCGACGGGCCGTCTTGGCTGAGGGGGCGGCCGATATGATTTTGCTTCCGACTCTGATCCGCATGGCCACCGGCGTCGTTGACCTCGACTATCAGGTCGCTCCCGGGCTTTCGAACGCCTACGCCTTCGGCATGCGGGTGGAAGAGATTGCCGCGCAAGTTGTGTACCTGACAGATGGTGACCGGGCGGGCGCAAGATATCGTGAGCAACTTGCAGGTGAAGGCGTCGATGCCAGTCGGATATTCGCCCTACCGCAAGACTGGGCAAGTGAAGACCTCATTCAGCGACACATCTTCCTTGATATTGTCAACGCCATGTTGCCCGAGGGCGCCCGAGCGAGAGAGCGGGACTTGGCAAGCGGCGTGCCGGTCGCGAAAGCTCTAGAGGCGTGGGGGAAGAAGAACGGTGTCAGGACGCCAGGTCACGTCGCGATCGCCTACGGCCTTGTGAATCGGGCGTCCGAGCTTGAGTTCTCCCCTGGCGCGCGCGAGAGTCTAGAAGCGCTTCACGAAAAGTTTGGTCGGGCGTTCGCGTGACCAGCGAGATCGAGCGTCGTGAGTACCGAATTCGAGTTCGAACCCAGTCGCCTTGGCCTGACGCCATCTTTGCAGCGGCGCACCGTGTCGGGGGCACCTGCGCGTCGATCGCTTCAGCTCTCGCCTCGCCACCCGTACGGTTGCGCCCATGACGGACCGCCGACCGCTCCTGCTGCTCGACACCGCGTCGCTGTACTTCCGGGCGTTCTTCGGTGTCCCCGACTCGGTCAAGGCGCCCGACGGCACCCCGGTCAACGCCGTCCGCGGGCTGCTCGACATGATCGCCCGGCTGGTGACGGACCACCGGCCCTCGCGGCTCGTCGCGTGCTGGGACGACGACTGGCGCCCGGCGTTCCGCGTCGAGGCGATCCCGTCCTACAAGGCGCACCGCGTCGCCGAGGTGCTGCCGGGAGGGGCCGAGGCCGAGGAGGTCCCCGACCTGCTCTCGCCGCAGGTCCCCGTCATCGCGGAGGTGCTGGCCGCGCTCGGGATCGCGCGCGTCGGGGCCCCGGGCTTCGAGGCCGACGACGTGATCGGCACGCTCGTCGCGCGCGAGACGGCCCGGCCCGCCGCGCAGCGGTCCCCGGTCGACGTCATCACGGGCGACCGCGACCTCTTCCAGCTCGTGGACGACGACGTGCCGGTGCGTGTGCTCTACACGCAGCGCGGGATCAAGGACCTCGAGGTCGTCGACACCGCGCGCCTCCGCGAGAAGTACGCGGTCGCGTCCGGCCAGGCGTACGCGGACATGGCGGTGCTCCGCGGCGACCCGAGCGACGGGCTGCCGGGCGTCGCCGGGATCGGCGAGAAGACCGCGGCGGCGCTCGTCGCGCGGTACGGCGACCTGGCCGGGATCCTCGCGGCGCGCGACGCGGGGGACCCGGGCCTGACCAAGAGCCAGCGGGCCAAGCTCGTCGAGGCCGCCGACTACCTCGCCGTCGCTCCCACGGTCGTCCGGGTCGCCCCGGACGCCCCGGTCGGCGACGTCGACGACACCCTCCCGGCGACCCCCGCAGACCCCGACCGCCTCGTCGAGCTCACGACGCGCTGGGGTCTCACGTCGAGCGTGACGCGCGTGGTCACGGCCCTCACGCTGGACTGAGCCGCGTGCGCGTGCGCGTGCGTGTGCGGTGGTGGGCGGTGCGGCGCTGACGGTCGCGTCGCGGGCGGTCCGTCACCCCGGCCGCCGGGGCAGCCGCCAGGCGGAGGACGGCCGGTAGGCCGGCTACGGGTGCGACGACACCCCGTCGCGCACGTAGAGGTTGGGCGAGAGGCGCTCCCACGGCGTCCCGTCCGCGGCCGGGGCGAGGCCGTCCGGGACGAGCGCGAGGGTCTGCGGCACAGGTGAGGTGAGCTCCGAGCGCAGCAGCTGGTCGCTCGCCACCGGGTCGGTGCACCCCATCTCGACGACGTCACCGACGGGCACCGTGACGAGGCAGACGAGGCCCGTCGCCTGCACCGCGAGGTAGTGGCTGCCCGCCGACGTCTCGCCGAGGAACCGCGTGCTCGCGGGGTCCAGGAGCGCCGTGCCGGGCTCCTCCGCGAGGACGTCCGCGGCGCGCTGCCGCTCCGCGAGAACCCCGAACAGCACGGCGGGCTCCACGACCGCGAGCTCGGTGCTCCGGGCGTCGAGAGCGGCCCGGGCACCGACCGCGCCACCCACGACGAGCGCGCCCGCGGTGAGCACGACGGCCAGCCGCCGCACCGAGCTGCGCCGTGATGCGGCGCGCTCCGCGGTGTCGCCCGACAGGAAGTCGTCGAAGAGGTCGAAGGTGCTGCCGTCGATGGCCGTCATGCGCACCTCATCGGCACTGACCTGCACGGACGTGAGCGGGGGCGGCCTGCTGTCGCCCGATCGGGTGGGCGCGCAGTACGGTCCGCCGGCTGCCGCGCGGACGTGCGGCTGGGCCGCCGACCCGTGGAGACCTGGTGCACCGGGCGCCGGGTCCGCCAGGATGCCGGGCATGCGCTCACGGACCCGCCGCTCCCACCGTGCGGCCGCTCTCGCGCTCGCGGCGCTGCTCGTGCTGGCGGGCTGCGCCGGACGGGTCGACACCGGCGCGCAGGAGGCGCCGCCCCCGTGCCCCTACGACCCGGCCGAGGAGGCGCCCGAGGGCTGCGTCACCTACGACCCCGACGACTCGCTCGAGCCCCGGCCGGGCGCCTGCCCCCTGACGGTCCCGGAGCACATGCCCGAGGGCTGCGAGGACTTCGGGTACGACCCCGACGCCGCGATGGAGCAGAACCGGATCGGCGACGACGACGCCGGCGCAGCCGCTGCGGACGCGGCCCGGGCCGACGCCGACCCGCAGGAGCGGCTCGCGGACTCGCTGGAACCGGAGCGCGCGGCGGTCGCGCAGGCGCTGACCACCCTCGTGGGGCCCGACGGCCCGACCGAGGAGGGGGTCGTCGCGGCGCTCGGCCAGGCCGGCTTCGCCGCGTCCGACGTCACGACCGCCGCGTCCGTCACGTCGGGTGGCGAGGACCGGGTCGACGTCGTCGTTCCGGTGGGCGGCGGCTGCCTCGTCGGCTCGGTCACGAACCGGTTCGTCGTCGTCAACGTGCGGGCCGAGGCACCCGGCGGCGGGTGCGCCGCTCCGGGCTGACGCCGGCGCCCGGCACAATGGTCGGCGTGATCACGGTCAGCACGGACGGCTCCTGCCTGCGCAACCCCGGAGGGGCGAGCGGCTGGGCGTGGGTCAACCACGACGGCTCGTCGGCGTCCGGCGGCATCGCCTCGGGCACCAACCAGATCGCGGAGCTCACGGCCGTGCTCGAGGCGATCCTCGCGCACCCCGGGCCCGAGCCGCTGCGCATCGAGTCCGACTCGACCTACGCGATCAAGTGCGCGTCGGTGTGGGTCGCCGGCTGGAAGCGCAAGGGCTGGCGCACCGCGAGCGGCGGCCCGGTGCAGAACCTTGGGCTCGTGCAGGCCATCGAGCGCGCGCTCGCCGAGCGGGACGGTGAGGTCGTCTTCCACTGGGTCCGCGGGCACCAGGGCGACCACTTCAACGAGCGGGCCGACGCGCTGTGCGGTGCCGCCGCGCGGGCCGCCCAGCAGGGTGAGGTCGTCGTGACCCGGACGTCCGTGACCGGCGAGGTGAGCGTCGGCGTCGCCGGGCCCGCACCCGTCGCGACGGCCGCCGTGGCTGCGGCGCCCGCCCGGACGACCTCGACCCGGTCCGCCGCCG
>NZ_JBFTER010000129.1:0-12585 GCF_047229345.1 Cellulomonas jepli
GTGCGCGTGACGTGGTGGCCGTCCTCGGCGCCCGCGCGGGCCCGCGGGGCCTCGGCCTCCATCTGCGCCTGGCGGCGGGCGCCGGGCTGCGGCTCCCTCTTGTAGGCGGGGAGGCGGGGCCGCGGGTGCGCGCCGCCGGTCGACGGCTCCCGGGGCACGCCGCGACGGTCCGCCCGGGTCACGAGGGTCCCGTTGCTCGTCCGCAGGTCACGGACGAGGAGGTGCCCGCTGCGTGCGGTCAGGCGGAGGTGCTCGCGCGAGAGCGCCGGGTCCTCGACGCGCAGGTGCGCGCTGCCCGCCGGGCCCGCGCCGCGTCCGACGACCAGCCCCGGTGCGACCCCGGCGAGCGCGCCGCAGTCGGGTCCCGCGACCACGGCGACGTGGAACCGGGCGTGCAGCGCGGCCTCGTCCCGTGGGGTGGGTCCGCGGCTGAGCCGGAGCTCGGCGCCGGCGAGGAACGGGTACCGCCCGCACGGGTGCGCGTCGTCGACCGCGACCGAGCCCGCCGCCAGCCGCGCCCCGGGCGCCGACCACCGCGGGTCGCCCGTGAGGCGGCTGAGCGCGGTGCGGACGTCCTGCGCGCGGGTCCCGGGCGGCACGTCGATCTCGGTGGCCGGCGCGGAGCCGGTGGGCTGCAGGAGGAGTCGCACGGCGCCCACGGTGGTGCACGGCGGCCGGCGCGACCGGCGGGCGCGTGGCCGCCGGGGGAGTCCCCCGTGTCCACAGGCCCACCGGTCGGGTGAGGCTCAGTCCACGCCGAGCGCCGCGACCGGCGACGTGCGGGCGGCCGCGCGTCCGGGCAGGACCGACGCGAGCATGCCCGCGGCCAGCGCGACGACGAGGACCAGCACGAGGTGCCACCACGTCACGGCCAGCACCACGTCCCCCATCGCGCCGAGCAGCGTCGCGGAGCCGGCCCAGCCGTACACCGCGCCCAGGGCGACGCCCAGCGCAGCGCCCACTCCGGCGATGAGCGCACCCTCGATCGCGAGCATCCACCGCAGCCGGCGGCGCGAGAGCCCGATCGCGCGCAGCGTCGCCGACTCGCGGCGCCGCTCGAGCACCGACAGCGACAGCGTGTTCGCGACGCCGACGAGCGCGATGAGCACCGCGACCCCGAGCAGGCCCACGACGATCGCGAGGAGCGTGTCGATGAGTCTCTGGTTGCCCGCCCGCTCGAGGGCCGAGCCGTTGACCTCGACGGACTCGTCGGCGAGCGCGTCCGACAGCGCCGGCACGACGTCCCCGGCGGCCTTGACGTCGTCGAGCCGGACCCAGACGCGGGTCACCGGGGCCTCGGGGGACAGCCCGTCGAGCACGTCCGGCGTCACGTAGGCGGTCTCGCCCCCCATGTCGACCACCCCGGCGCGCAGGCCGAGCTCCCGGCCGCCGGGTGGCAGCGCCCCGTCCGCCCCGGACGTGCGCCCGACGACGTCCACGACGTCGCCCTCGTCGATGCCGAGCCGCTCGGCGAAGTCGGCGCCCAGCACGACGGTCCCCGGCTCCAGCCGGCTCGCGAGCACCTCCCCGTCGCGCATCAGCGACCGGGCGACGGCCGGAGTGACGGCGTACACGTCCGTCGGGATCCCCTCGGTGCCCCCTGCCGGCTCGATCGTGCCGAGCGTCGAGGCCAGGGTCGCCGTGTCGGCGACGCCGTCGGCCGCCGCGAGGGTCGAGACCGCGGCGGACGCGATCGCCGGCCGCTCGCCCGTGCCGTCGTCGAACGCGGTGACCTGCACGTCGACCGGGTACCGCTCGTCGAGCTCCCGGTCGAGCGTCACGCGCGCGCTCGCGGCGCCGGTGCTCATGAGCGCGACGAGGGTCACGCCGATGAGCAGCGCGGTGCTCGTCGCGGCCGTGCGGCGGGGGTTGCGCAGCGTGTTCGCGGTCGCGAGGCGCGCGGTCGGGCCGTTCCCCGCGAACGTGCGCCCGACGAGGCCCACGACGCGCGGCACCCAGTACACGGCGCCGAGCAGGATCCCGACGAACGACGTGGCGCCCCCGAGGACCCCGAGCGCGAGACCGACCATCGGGTTGAGGAGGGCGCCGAGGACCACGCCGCCCGCGAGGGCGACGAAGCCGCCGGCAGTCAGCAGCAGGCTCACCACGAGGCGGGCCCGCCCTCCGCGCCCGCCGACCTCGGCGAGCTCGGCGGGGCGCAGCGCCGCGACGGGAGCGACGCGGGTCGCCGCACGTGCGGGCAGCAGCGCCGCGAGCACCGTGACGGTCGTGCCCACCGCGAGCGGCACGAGGACGACCCACGGCGTGATCGTCACCGTCCCGGGCAGCGGCACGTCGAGGTCGACGCGCTGCAGGACGAGCAGCGCCACCTGCGCGAGCACGGTGCCGGTCAGGAGCCCGGCGAACGAGGCGACGCTGCCCAGGATCGCGGCCTCGGTGAGCACCGACCGGCGGACCTGGCCGCGCACCGCCCCGACGCACCGCAGGAGCGCGAGCGTGCGGGTGCGCTGGGCCACGAGGACCTGGAAGGTGTTCGCGATGACGAGGGCGGCGACGACGAGCGCGATCGACGCGAACCCCAGGACGAGCCCGGTGAAGACGTCGGTGCCCTGCGTGACCCGCCCGAGCGCCCGGATCGCGGCCTCGTCGGGCGTGAGGACGGTGACGTCGTCGACGGCGTCCCCGACCAGCGTCGTGATGCGGGCCGCGCTCGTGCCGGGGGTCAGGGCGAGCAGCGCACCGGTCGGCTGGAGCTCGTCGAGCGACGCGGCACCCGCGACGGCCTGGACGTCCTCGAGGGGGAGCACCGCGGCGCCGCCCATCGCGAGGTACGCGCCGCGCGGGTCGTCGAGGAGCCCGGTGACCTCGAGCGGGTAGTCCTCCGACTCGTAGGAGCCCTCGGCGGAGGTCTCGCTCGGGTCCGGCTCCCGCTCCGAGGCCGGGGAGGGGGTCGCGGTCGCTGCGGGTGACTCCGTGGCGTCCGCCGGGACCCACCGCACCCGGCTCGTCACGACCTCGTCGCCGGGGCGCACGCCGATCCGCTCGGCCGTGGCGGCGGGCAGCGCGATCTCGCCCGGCTGCTCGGGGAGCCGGCCGTCGACCAGCTCGAGCGGGTCGAGGCGCGGGTCGGACGCGCGGGGCAGGGCGAGCAGCGAGGCACGCTTGCCGCCGCCCGCCCGGACCTCCAGCCAGCCGTGCACGTCGGGCTGGACGGCGTCGACGCCCGGGAGCGCGCGCAGCGCCGCGAGGTCGTCGCTCGTCACGACGCCGTCGACCAGGAGGTCGGCGTCCGCGAGCGTGGCCGCGACGGAGTCGTAGCTCGTGCGCGTCATGACACCGCCGGCGAGGAGCGTCGCCGCGACGAACGCCGTGCCGATGGCGATCGCGATGCCGCCCGAGGCGAGGCGCCCGAGGCTGCGCCGCATCTGGGCCAGGGTGAGACGCAGCATCAGGCGCGCACCGCCGGGATGCTGCCGGTCGCCGGCACCGGCTCGCCCGCGGGGACCTCGAGCCGGCGCAGCGCGTCGAGGCCCGCGAGGACCGCGTCGGGTGTCGGGTCGACGATGTCGCCGGCGATCCGCCCGTCGGCGAGGAGCACGACGCGGTCGGCGTACGCGGCGGCGGTCGGGTCGTGCGTGACCATGATGACCGTGCGGCCCAGCTCGCGCACCGAGCGCCGCAGGAAGCTGAGCACCTCGGCGCCGGAGCGCGAGTCGAGGTTGCCGGTCGGCTCGTCGGCGAACACGACCTCGGGCCGGGCGATGAGCGCACGGGCGATCGCGACGCGCTGCTGCTGACCGCCCGAGAGCTCGGCCGGGCGGTGCGCGAGGCGGTCGCGCAGGCCGAGCGTCCCCACGAGCGTGTCGAGCCACTCCGCGTCGACCGCCGCTCCCGCGAGGTCGAGCGGCAGCGTGATGTTCTGCGCCGCGGTGAACATCGGCAGCAGGTTGAAGGACTGGAAGACGAACCCGACCCGGTCGCGCCGCAGCCGCGTGAGGGCGTCGTCGTCGAGCGTCGTGACGTCGGTGTCGCCGAGGTGCACCGTGCCCGAGGTCGCCGAGTCCAGGCCCGCGAGGAGGTGCATGAGCGTCGACTTGCCCGAGCCCGAGGGGCCCATGATCGCGGTGAACTCCCCGGCCGCGAAGTCCACGTCGACGCCGGCGAGCGCGTGCACCGCGGAGGCCCCGCTGCCGTACACCTTGGTGAGGCCGCGCGCGCGGGAGGCGACGTGCGGCTCGGGGCCGGCAGGGCGGTAGACGGTCGTGTCCACGGGTGCTCCAGGGGGTCATCGGGGTGGTGGTCCCGACGCTACGGAGCACGGTGCGCGGTGCGCGTCGGGCCGTGGGCTGGTCCGGCGGTCATCCCGTGGGGGGACGGCTCACGCCCCGGGTCGCACGAGGCCCGTCTCGTAGGCGACGACGACGGCCTGGACGCGGTCGCGCGCCCCGAGCTTGGCGAGGATGCGCCCGACGTGCGTCTTGACGGTGGCCTCCGCGACGAACAGGTCCTGGCCGATCTCGGTGTTGGACCGACCCCGGGCCATGTGCACGAGCACCTCGCGCTCGCGGTCCGTGAGCTCGGCGACGGCGGCGTGCGCCGGGCCTGCCTCGCCGGCGTGCTGCTCCGCGGGGAGCACGGTGACGAGGTGCTCGATGAGCCGGCGCGTGCTCGACGGCGCGATGACCGCGTCGCCCGCGTGCACCGTGCGGATCGCGTCGAGCATCTCCTCGGGCGGGGCGTCCTTGAGCAGGAAGCCGCTCGCGCCGGCGCGGATCGCGGCGAGGACGTACTCGTCGAGGTCGAAGGTCGTGAGCACGATGATGCGCGGGGCGGGCTCCCCGGGGGTCGCGGCGGCGGTGATCGCCGCGGTCGCCGCGAGCCCGTCCATCGTGGGCATGCGCACGTCCATCAGCACGACGTCGACCTGGCCGACGACGCTCCGGGACGCCGCGTCGGGGGCGAGCGCCCGGACGATCTGCGCCCCGTCGCCCGCCTCGAGGACGACCTCCAGGTCGGGCTGGGAGTCGATCACCATGCGGAACCCGGCACGCACGAGCTGCTGGTCGTCGACGAGGGCGACGCGGACGGGGCCGCTCACAGCGGCTTCCGGGTGGTCATGTCGGGGGCTCCCTGAGGTGCTGTCGATGGTGGTCCTGCTGCGGTCGGACGTGCGGGTGGGGTCGCGGGTGCGGGCGGGGCTGCGGGCTCCGGTGCCGCCGGCCCCGGGCCGGTCGTGGGTGCGGCCGGCACGCCGGGTGACGAGGCACGGTCGCCCCCCACGGGCGGCAGGGGGAGCTGCGCGCGGACCCGGAACCCGCCGCCGGGACGCGGACCGGCCGTGACGGAGCCACCGAACATCGCCGCACGCTCGCGCATCCCGAGCAGGCCCTGGCCGAGCCCGTCGGACTCGGCGGCGGCGCCGCGCCCGTCGTCGCCCACCTCGAGCACGAGCGACGCGTCGAGCCACTGCACGACGACGGTCACGGTCGGGTCGGGCCCGGCGTGCTTGAGGATGTTGGTCAGCGCCTCCTGGCAGATCCGGTAGGCCGTGAGGCCGGCGCCGGGCGGCAGGCGGCGGGCCGTGCCCATGCGCACGAGGGAGACGCGCAGCCCGCTCGCCCGCACCTGCTCGACGAGGGCCTCGAGGTCCTGCTCGGCGGGCTGCGGCGTGTAGGGGGCTCCGCCGCCCGGGCCGCCGGGTCCGGTCGAGATGCCGCTCACCGCGTGCGCCGCGCCGCCGGGCTGGGCGGGCTCGTCCGTGCGCAGCACGCCGAGCAGCCGGCGCATGTCGCCGAGCGCCGCACGCCCGGTCTCGGCGATCGTGCCGAGCGAGCGCGCCGCGGCGGCGGGGTCGGCCCCGGCGGCGTACCGGCCGCCGTCGGCCTGGGCGATGATCACGCTCAGGGAGTGCGCGACGATGTCGTGCATCTCGCGGGCGATGCGGGACCGCTCCGCCGCCGTCGCGATCTGGTGCTGCTGGTCGCGCTCGATCTCGAGCCGGCGCGCACGGTCGACGAGGGCGTCCATCGCCTCGCGGCGCGAGCGGCGCACGAGGCCGAACGCCCAGACGGCGAGCGCGATCGCGGTGCCGAACGCGAACGCGAACGCGCCCGCGAACGGGTCGTACGACCACGCGAGCGTGAGGCCGAGCACGAGCGACCCGACGATCGCGCCGACGACCGCGACGCGGTGCGCCCAGCGCGGCCCGTGGACCGTGACGGAGTACAGGGCGAGCAGCACCGCGACGTCGGCCGGCAGCAGCGGGCCGTAGCCGCCGGTGAGGTGGATGAGCGCGATCGTGTAGACGGTCACGACCGAGGCGACCGGCTGGGCGCGGCGCCACGCGAGGGGCGCGATCAGGGCGAGGGCGATCAGGGGCACGCCGGCGCTCTGGTACCCCGCCTCGTACACGGTCCCCACCAGCGCGGTGATCGGGACGGCGACGAGCGCGAGGAGCGCGGTGCCCGCGGCGTCGACGGCGAGCCGATGGGTGTCCTCCCACCGGATCGCTCGCTCCCACCAGCCCACCGGACGAGCGTAGGCACCGGGCACCGCGCCGTCGTGCACCCGGGGGTGGACGGCCCGTCGCCGCGCCGTCCGTCCGCGGGGGGACCGGACCGCCTGCCGGGAGGGGACCGGCAGGCGGCCGTCGTGCTCACCACGACGGCCGAGGGCCGCCGTCTCGTAGGCAACCAGGCCGCGCCCCGCCGGTCAAGAGGTAACTTAGGCCGCCTAAGTAAGTCGTCCGCGGAAGTCCTCCGGACATCGCACGGTCGTGACCTAGCATGGGCCAATGACTCACGTGCTGCTGGCGGAGGACGACCCTGCGATTGCCGAGCCTTTGGCCCGCGCGCTCGGGCGTGAGGGTTATGACGTCCACGTGCAAGGCACGGGTCAAGGCGCCATCGACGGCGCGGCAGCGGCCGACCTCGTGGTGCTCGACCTAGGGCTGCCCGACATGGACGGCCTCGACGTCGCGCGCGCGATCCGCAACCTCGGCCTGACCACGCCGGTCCTCGTCCTGACGGCACGCGCGGACGAGGTCGACCTCGTCGTCGGGCTCGATGCGGGCGCCGACGACTACGTGACAAAGCCCTTCCGGCTCGCCGAGCTCCTCGCGCGCGTCCGGGCGCTCCTGCGGCGCACCGTCGGCGACCCGGCGGACGAGGACGAGCTGCACGCGCAGAACGTGCGCGTCGACGTCGCCGCCCACCGCGCCTTCCAGGGGGAGCGCGAGCTGCACCTGACCGCGAAGGAGTTCGACCTGCTGCGGGTGCTCGTCGCCGCCGCGGGCACCGTCGTCGCCCGCGAGACGCTCATGCGCGAGGTCTGGGGCTCCGACCCCTCGGGGTCGACGAAGACGCTCGACATGCACGTGTCGTGGCTGCGCCGCAAGCTCGGCGACGACGCCAACTCCCCGCGCTACATCACGACCGTGCGCGGCATGGGCTTCCGGTTCGAGACCGGCGAGGCAGATCGGGGCTAGGCGTGCGCCGTCGCGTCCTCCAGGCGACCATCGCCGCGGTCACGGTCGCGGTCGTCCTCCTCGGCTTCCCGCTCGCGTTCCTCGGTGCCCAGCTCGTCGGCGAGACCCAGCTCCAGGCGATCCAGAAGCGCGCCGACGAGCTCGCCGACAAGGTGGACTTCCGCATCGAGGAGGGCATCCCGTTCAGCGAGCGGATGCTCGAGCGCCACGTGGGCGGCGACGGCGAGCTCCCCGCGTTCGTGCTCGTCACGGCGCCCGACGGCAGCCGCTATCAGGCCGGGGAGTTCATCGAGGGCCGCACGCTGTCCAAGCACGTCCTGAGCGACACCGGGGTGCAGGTCTCGATCTACGTCTCGTGGTGGGACGTGTTCTGGCAGACGATGCGCGTCATCGGGCTCGTCGTCGCCGCGGCCGTCGTGGCGTTCGCCGCGGGCATCGCGATGGCCATCTGGCAGGCCAACCGGCTCGCCGCCCCGCTCGTCTACCTCGCCGCGTCCGCGGAGCAGCTCGGCTCCGGCCAGGTGCGGCCCGAGCTCGAGCCCTCGGGCGTCGAGGAGATCGACCTCGTCGCCGCCGAGCTCGCCCGCAGCGCCGACCGCATGGCCGGCCGGCTCGCCGCCGAGCGCCAGTTCGCCGCCGACGCCTCGCACCAGCTGCGCACGCCCCTGACCGCGCTGTCGATGCGCCTCGAGGAGATCACGCTCGCGACCGAGGAGGAGGCCGTCCGCGAGGAGGCCCGGATCTCCCTCGAGCAGGTCGAGCGGCTCGTGACCGTCGTCGACGACCTGCTCACCCGCTCGCGGCGGGCGCAGGGCGGCACGACCGAGGCTGTGCGGCTGCTCGACGTCGTGCACCAGCAGGAGGAGGAGTGGGCGCCCGCGTTCACCGCGGCGAAGCGTCGGCTCGTGGTCGAGGTCGGGGCCGGCGTCCAGGTCCTCGCGACCCCCGGCGCGCTCGCGCAGGTCGTGGCGACGCTCATCGAGAACTCGCTCAAGCACGGGGACGGGACCACGACGGTGCGCTCCCGCAGCGGCGGGCCGTCCGGCGCGGTCGTGGTCGAGGTGGCCGACGAGGGCGAGGGCGTGCCCGACGAGCTCGCGCCTCGGATCTTCGAGCGCGAGGTGACCTCGGGCAAGGGGACGGGCCTCGGGCTCGCGCTCGCGCGGGACCTCGCCTCGGCCGACGGGGGACGCCTGGAGCTCGCGCAGCGGAGGCCCGCGGTGTTCGCGCTGTTCCTCTCGGGGGTGCCGGCCCAGCTCGCGCCCGACGTGGTCATGCCGCGCGGCTCGGTCATCTCGCCGCGGACCGACCGCCGCTGGCGGTAGCGCGGCCCGGCAGCCGTCGGGGCCGGCGGTGGTGCGGACCGGCCGCCGGCGGCGGTCGTGCGCCCACCACCACCGCCGGCGGTGGTGCCTGCGTGCGCGTGACGTGCGGAGGGTCAGGCCCGGTCGAGCGAGGGGACCGGCGCGCTCGCGTCGTGCGACGCGGTGCCCGTGACCGGCCGGCTGCCGTCGAGCAGTCCGTCGGTCACCGTCACGTCCTCGAGGACGACGGGCGGGGCGACGGTCGGCACGACGTCGCCCGAAGCGGACGTGAAGACGAGCGTCTTGTAGCCGACGTACCGCACGATCGTGCCCAGCCCGATGCCGATGATGTTCGCGACGTTGTCCGCGAGCGGGGTCGTGAAGCCCAGCACGTAGTGCGAGAGCGCGAGCGTCCCGATGCCGAGGACGACGCCGACCGCGTTGACGACCGCGTAGGCCGCGAACTCGCGCCCGCGCCGGGCCGTGCGGTGCTCGGCGAACGTCCAGTGCCGGTTGCCGAGCCACGAGACGACCGTCGCGGCGGCGATGGAGATCACGCGCGCGGTGATCGGCTTCTCGATGAGCAGCTCGCCCGGCCCGAACCGCAGCAGGTTGAACAGGCCGAGGTCGACGACGAACGCCACCCCGCCGACCGACAGGAAGCGTGCGAGCTCGAGCACGCGGACCCGCAGGGCGAGCAGCCGCGCGGGTCCTGCCGCTGGCGTAGACGTCACCGGTGGATCGTACCCCTGGGCCTCCGGGCGGCGGCGAGGCCGAGATCGGGTGAAAACGGACGTCCGGTCCGAGCCCGCCGCGCCGGCGCACGGCCCTCCGTGCCCCGCCCGGGCAGGTTCGGCGGGGCGTGAGCGGCGGTCCCGGACGGTGCGGGCCCGGGCCGCGGGGCTCGACTAGGCTCGTCGCCCGTGACAGCACCCGTCGTGGCCGTGGTCGGTGGAGGCCAGCTCGCCCGCATGATGACGCCCGCCGCGACGGCGCTCGGCGTGCACCTGCGCGTGCTCGTGGAGGAGCCGACGTCGTCGGCCGCGCAGGTGGTGGTCGACGCACCGGTCGGTGCCGCGCGCGACGAGCGCGCCGTCGAGGCGCTCGTCACCGGCCGGACCGGCACCGCAGCACCCGCGCACGCCGCCCGCGCCGCGGTCCTCACGTTCGAGCACGAGCACGTCCCCTCGGCGCTCCTCGAGCGGCTCGTGGCGGGGGGCCTGCCCGTGCACCCGGCGCCGGGTGCGCTCGTGCACGCGCAGGACAAGCACGTGATGCGCCGGCGCCTGACCGAGCTGGGCGTGCCGTGCCCGCGCTGGGCCGCGGTGGCCGACGCCACGGAGCTCGAGGCGTTCCTCGGCTCGACGGGCGGCGAGGCGGTCGTCAAGACGGTGCGCGGCGGCTACGACGGCAAGGGCGTGCGCGTCGTCCGGTCGGCGCACGAGGTCGACGACTGGTTCGACGCCGCCGTCCGGGGCGAGGGCGCCGAGCTCCTCGCGGAGGAGAAGGTGCCGTTCACCCGCGAGCTCGCGGTGCTCGTGGCCCGCACGCCCTCGGGCGAGGTCCGGACGTGGCCCGTCGTGGAGTCCGTGCAGGTCGACGGCGTGTGCTCGGAGGTCGTCGCGCCCGCGCCGGACCTCGACCCCCGCACCGGGGAGGAGGCACGGCGCATCGCGGTGACGGTCGCCGAGGGGCTCGCCGTCACGGGCGTGCTCGCCGTCGAGCTGTTCGAGGTCCCGGGGGAGAAGCCCGGCGCCGCGCCGCGCGTGCTCGTCAACGAGCTCGCGATGCGCCCGCACAACTCGGGGCACTGGACGATCGACGGCTCCGTGACGAGCCAGTTCGAGCAGCACCTGCGCGCGGTCCTCGACCTGCCGCTCGGCGGGACCGCGCCCCGCGCGCCGTGGACCGTCATGGTCAACGTGCTCGGCAGCGCCCGCGACGAGCTCACCGACGGACTCGCGGTGGTCGCGCGGACCGACCCGCACGCGAAGGTCCACCTGTACGGCAAGGCGGTGCGCCCCGGGCGCAAGCTCGGCCACGTCAACGTCTCGGGCGACGACCTCGAGAACGTCCGCCGGCGCGCCCGCGCGGCGGCGGCCCTGCTGCGCGGCGAGGACCCCGCCTGACCGGTGCCGCGGGCGCCGGCCGGCGCCCGGAGCCCCGCAGGAGCGGGCCGCGACCACGCACCTGACCGCACGACCACCTCGCGAACGGGAGACGGACATGGCAGCACAGCCCCTGGTCGGCATCGTGATGGGCTCGGACTCCGACTGGCCGGTGATGCAGGCCGCGGCCGACGCCCTCGGCGAGTTCGGCGTCCCCGTCGAGGTCGACGTCGTCTCGGCGCACCGCCAGCCCGAGAAGATGGTCGAGTACGGGCGCTCGGCGGCCGGCCGCGGGCTGCGGGTGGTCGTCGCGGGCGCCGGGGGTGCGGCGCACCTGCCCGGCATGCTCGCGGCGGTCACGACGCTGCCGGTCATCGGCGTCCCCGTTCCCCTGGCGTACCTCGACGGGCTCGACTCGCTGCTCTCGATCGTCCAGATGCCCGCCGGCGTGCCCGTCGCGACCGTGTCCGTCGGCGGCGCGCGGAACGCCGGTTTGCTCGCGGTGCGCATCCTCGCGTCGGGGGTCGACGACGAGGCGCGGCGGCTCGCCGCGGCGATGGCCGAGTTCCAGGTGGGGCTGCGCGCGCAGGCCGACGCCAAGGGGGAGCGGCTCCGGGGGGCCTACGCGGACGGCGGGCGGCCCCGCACGGGCTTCACGGCCTGACGCCGTCGGGAGAGCCCCGGCTCAGGGGGCCGGCATCCCGCCGACCGCGCCGGGCGGCAGCGAGCCGTCGCGGATCGCGGCGAAGAAGCCGGGTGCGAGGTCGGGGTCCAGCTGGACCGACGACCCCACGCCGCCGGGCCGGTAGTCGATGTTCGAGATCGGCGGGGTCCCCGTGATGCCGTCGGGCCCGTTCGCGGACCGGAACGTCAGCGCCATGCGGCCCAGGTCGACGATGCCGGTCTCGTCGCTGACCGTGAGCGCCGCGGTGCCCGAGCGCAGGAGCGCGACCTGCTTGCCCGGCTGCAGGAGCAGGCCCGGGTCCTGCACGCGGCTCGAGATCGACCCGATGAGCTGCTGCTGACGCTCGGCGCGGCCGATGTCCGCGTCCGGGTCCGACTTGCGCATCCGGGCGAACGCGAGCGCCTCCGTGCCGCCGACGTCGCGGCAGCCGGGCGTCCACACCATCCCGCTGTCCTTGTCGTCGACCGTGAGGTCGGAGCACAGGTTCACGCCTCCGACGGCGTCGACGATCTGCTCGAACCCGGCGAAGCCGACCTCGACGTAGTGGTCGACCGTCATGCCGGTGAGGCCCTCGACCGTCTGCACGAGCAGCGGTGCGCCGCCCGCCGAGTACGCCGCGTTGAGCTTCCCGGGCCCCTGGCCGGGGATCTCGACGTAGGTGTCGCGCGGCAGGCTCAGGAGCGCCGCCGGACCCGAGGCGGGCTGGTGCAGCAGCATCATGGTGTCGGACCGCTGGCCCGTCGTCTCGGCGTCCTCGATCGCGCCGTCCGCGCGGGAGTCGGACCCCGCCAGCAGGTACGTGGTGCCGTCGGTCCCGGGCGCCCCCGAGAGCGCCGCGACGTGCGCGAGCTTCCCGTCCGCCCAGACCAGCAGCCCGATCGGCCAGGCGAGCGCGAGCACGAGCACGAGCACGAGACCGGCGGCGACGAGCCGCCGCCGCGAGATGCGGGGGGCGGAGGCGCGGAGGTCGGGCGCCGTGGGCGCAGGACGCGTCGGCGCCGGCCGGGCGCCACCGCCGGCGGGCTGCGCGGACGGCCGTGC
>NZ_JBFTER010000130.1:0-12555 GCF_047229345.1 Cellulomonas jepli
GGTGAGGGCCGACCGGGACGGCCGGGCCGCCGACGGCTCCGCCGGCTCCGACGGGACGCCCGGCTGCCCCGCCGAGCCCGCCGGCATCCGCGTCACGGGCGGTCGCGGCGGGACGGTGGCCCGGCTCGAGGACCTCCGCCGTGCCGCGGTCGAGCTGCGCTGCGCCGCCGACCTGCTCGACGACGCCACCGCGACCCTCGCGAGCGCCGAGCGCGTGACGTGGGCGGGACCGGACGCGCTCACGGCGGGGCAGCACGCACGTGCGGCGCTCGCACCGCTCCGGCGAGGGCCCACGACCCCGGCGGCGACGGCGGCGCGCGTGCGGGAGCTCGCACGGTCGCTCGACCGCGCCGCCGAGGGCTACGAGGCCGCGGAGAGCGGCGCCGAGCGTGCCGTCCGCGGGCTCACCGCGGTCGGGGCGACCCTCCTGGCCGAGACGCCGCTGCGGTTCCTCGCCGGCCAGGTGGTCGTGGCCGGGCTGGCGGGCGGGCTGGTCCTCCAGGGCGCGGCGTACCGCAGCACGGGGCGCTGGGTCGGGCCCGCCGACCTCGTGCGCTCGGGCGCGGCGGAGACGATGCTCTACGGCGTCGCGACCTATCTGCGAGCGCTGCGGCCGGGTCTGCAGCTCCCCGTACGGGCACCCGTCGGCGAGGCCGTGGCCCCGCTCGCCCGCCGGCTCGGCACCGGGGAGGTGCAGGTCCGGCCCGTCCACCCGTCGCTCGCTCGGCGGCTCGGCGTCGCACCGGCCGAGCCGACGCTCCTGGTGCCCGTGCTCCCGCGGTGGCCGAGGCCCGCCGACGGCCCGCGCAGCACCGCGGACGTCCTGGCGGAGGTGCGGACCGGGTACGCGGGTCTGCCCGGGACCGTCGCGGTGTCCCGGCTCGACCACCCGGACGGCACCCGGTCGTGGGTCGTGGCCGTGCCGGGGACGGAGGACCACGCGCCGTGGACCACGAACCCGCTCAACGACCCCTCGAACCTGCGGCTCACCGCGGGGATCACCGCCGCGTCCGCCGGGCTCGTGGTCGGCGCGCTCGTGCAGGCGGGTGTCCGCAAGGGTGAGCCGGTGATGCTCGCCGGCCACAGCCAGGGCGGCATGGCAGCCGCGCGCGTGGCCGCCGACCCGGGCGTGCGCGAGCGGTTCACGATCACGCACGTGCTCACGGCGGGGTCACCCGTGGCCGCGATGCCCCTACCCCCCGACGTGCGGCTGCTGAGCCTCGAGCACGCGACCGACCTGGTCCCGGTCACCGACGCCGTCCCGCGCACGGACGCGCCGAACCGCACGACCGTGCGCGTCGAGCTCGCGCAGTCGCCCCACGTCCAGGACCGTCTCGCGGCACGGGGAGTGATCGACGCGCACGGGCCCGAGGTGTACGTCCGGTCGGCGGAGCGGATCGCGGAGCAGGCCTCGGCCCACCCGTCGCTGCAGGACTGGGACGCGTCCGTGCGGGAGAGGATCTACGGCGCGCCCGGCACCACGGCGACGGTCACCGAGCTCCAGGGGACGGTCGTCACTCCCGGCTCCTCGGGACCACGACGCTGAGCGCGAAGCTCACGACCGAGATGATCAGCGCACCGACCAGTGCGGTCCAGAAGTCGTCGATCCGTAGCCCCCAGCTCGCCCGCTCCGTGATCCACGCCGTGAGCATGAGCATCAGGGCGTTGACCACGAGCGTGAACAGCCCGAGCGTCAGGATGTAGAGCGGCAAGGACAGGAGCGCCACGAGCGGCTTCACGACCGCGTTGACGATCCCGAAGATCAGGGCGACGAGCAGGATGATGCCTGCGCGCTCGGCCGTGGTGTCACCCCCGACGACCGTCAGCCCGGACAGGACGAGGGTCGCGAGCCAGATCGCGACGCCGTTGATGAGCACCCGCAGCACGAAACCCATGGCGGCGATCCTGCCACCGCCGGTGCACGCGCAGAGGGAGACGCGGCCGCGCGCACGGAGGTCCGTCGGCCCACCGCCGGGGCGCGGGAGCGGGGAGAGGTGGCGGCGCGCGCACGGAGGTCCGTCGGCGCCGGCTGGCATGCTGGGCCCCGTGACCCAGGTCCCGCTCCGTCCCGCCGTCGCCCACCTCCCCGCCTACGTCCCCGGTGCGCGCGTGCCGGTCGGTGCGGCCGCGTTCAAGCTCTCGTCCAACGAGAACCCGTTCCCGCCGCTGCCCTCGGTCGTGGCCGCGATCTGCGACGCCGCGCAGGACGTCAACCGGTACCCCGACATGTACGCGACCGAGCTCACCGAGGCGATCGCCGCGGACCTCGGCGTGGACCCCGCGCAGGTCGTCACGGGCACCGGCTCCGTCGCGGTGCTCAACCACGTGCTCAACGCCGTGGTGAACGCCAAGGACGAGGTCGTCTACCCGTGGCGCTCGTTCGAGGCGTACCCGATCGCGGTCGCCCTCGCGCACGCCGAGGGCGTCCCCGTCCCCGTGCGCGACGACGGCCGGCTCGACCTCGCGGCGATGGCGGCGGCGGTCACCCCACGGACCCGCGCGGTCCTCGTGTGCACGCCGAACAACCCGACGGGTCCCGCGGTGCGCGCCGACGAGCTCGCCCACCTGCTCGAGCAGGTCCCCGGCAACGTCCTCGTGGTGCTCGACGAGGCCTACGTGGAGTTCGTGCGCGACCCGGACGTGCCCGACGCGCTCGCGGTCCTCGCGAAGCACCCGAACGTCGTCGTGCTGCGCACGTTCTCCAAGGCGTACGGGCTCGCGGGCCTGCGCGTCGGGTTCGCCGTCGCGCGCCCGCGGCTGGCGGCGGGCATCCGTGCCGCGTCCACGCCGTTCGGCGTCTCGCACGTCGGGCAGCTCGCCGCCCTGGCGTCGCTGCGTGCCAAGGACGAGCTGCTGGAGCGCGTCGAGTCGGTCGTGCAGGAGCGCGCGCGGATGCTCGCGGGCCTGCGCGTGCAGGGCTGGACCGTCCCGGACAGCGAGGCGAACTTCGTGTGGCTCCCGCTCGGGGAGCGCGCTGCGGCGTTCGCGCAGGCGGCGACGCGCGCCGGGGTGCTCGTGCGGCCCTTCGCGGGGGACGGCGTGCGGGTCAGCGTTGGCGAGCCCGAGGCGACCGCGGTGCTGCTCGAGGTCGCGGAGTCGTTCCGCCGCTGACGGCGTCGCTCGTCCGGGTGCGCCGACGTCGCGCCGGGGCTCGTCGATGCCGTCGAACCGCTGGCCTCCGCCTGCCGGCGTGCGCGTCCGGCTCGCTGGCTGCGGCGTCCGTCCCGGGCGGGCGGCGACCCCCGGTCGGCCGATGTGGACGGCAGGGACGGGTGCCTACGCTCGACGTGTGCAGGATGAGTACGTCCTCGGGACCCTTCCCCGCGGGCTGCGGGTGCGGTCCTCGGCGATCTCGACGGCCGGCGTGCTGCTCGTCCTCCTCGGTGTCGCGGTGGGGCTCGTGCTGGCGTCCCGCGCCCGGGTCGACGGCTCCGTGGTGACGGTCGTGCTCGTGATCGCGGGCGCGCTCGTGGCCGTGGTCCTCGTCGGGCTGCAGTCCTTGACGCCGCACGACCGGCAGCTCCTGCGTGACAGGCGGCGGCGCACGCTGGCCCCCCTCGACGCCGCCGGACGCACCCCCGAGCTGGCGGTCGCGCTGCGTCCCGGGCCGATCAACCGTCGCCGGCTGCGCGACGCGCCTCCGGGCCTGACGTCCCTGACCGCCGACGTGCACGGCCTCGGGGTGCCCGGCTGGCTGGTCGAGGCCAGGCCCGCGGGGATCCGGCCGACGGACGTCGTGCGGGTGCCGTGGCACGCCGTGCGGCGCTGGCGCGTCCGGGCCGACAGTGAGGGCCCCGATCTGTGGGTGATCGACTGCGTGCCCGCACCGGGCACCCCCGCGCGCTGGCGCGTGCGCCGTCCGGAGATCACCGACGAGGTGGCCGTGCTCGACTTCGCCCGGGCGTTCGGTCAGGTCACGGTCGAGCTCGAGACGTCGATCGTCCGACGGGAGCCCGCGGCGCGCGCGTGACCGGGAGCGGGCGTCCGGTAAAACGCTCTTGTGTCGGATCATCTCGACTCGTACTGTCTCGCGCGTGACCCGCACCCCGACGCTCGCCCCCTGGTCCGGCCCGCTGCCGCCGGCCTCGCCGCCGCCCGCCGTCCGCCTGTACCAGCTCCCGACCGGCACCTACGAGACGCGGGCCGCGTTCGCGGTCACGGGCGGGAGGTTACGTGACCGGCGCCGGTTCGCGGCCACGTCGGTGCTCGTCCAGCACCCGGCGGGTGACCTGCTGATCGACGCGGGCTTCGGTGCGCACCTCGACGAGCACGTCCGCCTGCTGCCCCGGATCGAGCGTGCGCCGCTCGAGCGGGGGCGGACCGTCCGCGAGCAGCTCGACGCCGTCGGCTACGACGTCGACCGGCTGCTCGGGGTCCTGGTCACCCACGTGCACTGGGACCACGTCAGCGGTCTCGACTCCCTGGACACCCCCGTCTGGCTGACCGCCGAGGAGCGGGGGTACGGCGACACCGACCCGCACGGCGCGGTCTTCCGGGTCGCGTCCGCCGGGCGCCGGATCCGGGAGTACGCGCTCGACGGGCCGCCGTACCTCGGGTTCCCGGCGAGCCACGACGTGCACGGTGACGGGTCGGTCGTGGTCGCGCGTGCCGGTGGGCACACCCCCGGTTCCGTGGTCGTGTTCGTCTGCCTCCCGACGGGCGAGCGGTACGGGTTCATCGGGGACCTCACGTGGCAGCGCGACGGCATCGAGCGGCGCGCCGAGCGCCCCTGGCTGCTGCGCCGCCTCGCGGACGTCGACGCCGACCTCGTGCGGACCGGGCTGGACCGCAGCATCGCGCTGCGCGACGTCGTGCACGTCGTGCCGTCGCACGACGTCTCCGCGTACGACTCGATCCCCGTGCTGGGGACCGCCGACGCGCAGGGAGGTCCGCGACCGTGAGCCCGAGGCAGGTCCCCGCCGCCAGCCCGCCGGCCCTCGGCCCCGGTCCGGACGCCGAGATGACGTGGCTGCTGCACCGCGCCGCCCAGCGCATGCGCGCGGCGACCGGAGCCGCTGCCGAGAAGCACGGCCGCTCCCTGCGCGACCACATCGTCCTGAGCGCGCTGCACAAGTCCCCGGGGCTGACGCAGGTCGAGCTCGGCCGGGCGCTCGGCATGGACAAGACCACGCTGACGAGCGAGCTCGACCGGCTCGAGCGCGCCGGGCTGGTCGAGCGCAGCGTCGACCCGCGTGACCGGCGGGCGCGCGTGCTCGCGCTGACCGCCGCCGGGGACGAGACCCGTCGCGCCGTCGCGGCCGACGCCGAGCAGGCGGAGGCCACGGCGCTCGCGGCGTTCAGCGGTGCCGAGGTCACCGCCCTCCGCCGGATGCTGTTCGCGCTCGTCGGTACGAGCGAGGACCCGGGCACCTGCGTGTGAGCGCCAGGCCGGGGGTGTACCGGTGCGTGTCGGGGGGTCGTCCTACGGTGGGCACGACCACCGGCGCGCGTCCGAGGAGCCCCCATGACCACGTTCACCGACCGCCCGACCACCGCCCTGGTCGTCATCGACGTCCAGAAGGGCGTCGTCGCCGAGGCCCACGAGCGTGACGCGGTCGTCGGGCGCATCGCGGCGCTCGTCGAGAGGGCGCGCGACGCGCAGGCCCCCGTCGTCTGGGTCCAGCACTCCGACGAGGACCTGCCGCGGGGCAGCGAGTCCTGGGAGTACGTACCGGAGCTCGTGCGCGACGAGGCGGAACCGCTCGTGCACAAGCTGTACGGCGACTCGTTCGAGGGCACGGAGCTCGAGGAGGTGCTCGCCGCCGCGCGCGTCGGGCGGCTCGTCGTCGCCGGGGCGCAGACCGACGCGTGCATCCGCTCGACCATCCACGGTGCGCTCACGCGCGGGTACGACGTGACGCTCGTCGGCGACGCGCACACCACCGACGACCAGAGCGCGTGGGGTGCGCCGCCGCCCGCGCAGGTCATCGCGCACACCAACCTGTACTGGCGCTACCAGTCGGCACCCGGACGCTCGGGCGGCGTCGTCGACACGGCGGACGTCACCTTCACGGGCTGAGGCCGGCGCCGCACCGCCGCGTCCGGCCGCGGCACCCGGCCTCCGCCCGCGGCGTCAGGACGACGTCCTGAACGTCTTCGTCGGGCCGACGAGCGTGCCGTGCTCGTTGGTCGCGACGACCCGGAAGTAGTACGTCGTCCCGCGCGCCAGCCCGGTCAGCGGGTAGCGCAGGGTCTTCTCGTAGGTCAGCGCGGTGAGCTCCTGGGACGCCGTGACCTGGCCGAACGCCGGAGTCGTCCCCCACTCGAGGTACGCCGTGGTGGCGGCGCGGTGCGGGTGCACGCCGGCGTACGGCTCGGCCGACCCGGCGGTGACGAGCGTCGCGCCGGCCCACGTCGTCGTCGGGGGACCCGCGGTGTAGGTGGTCAGGTCGTAGACCGTCGTGCCGACGGCGGTCGTCACCGTGAGGCGCCAGTAGTACGTCGTGCCCGGCTGCAGGTCGGCGACGGTGACCGCGACCTGCGTCTTGCCGACGACGGCGGCGAGGTCCATCACAGGGCTCGCGCTGCCGTACGCGGGCGTCGGGCCCCACTCCATCTGGGCGTGCCCGACGACGCCCCCCGTCTCGACCCACGCGTTCAGCTCGAGCGACGTCGTCGTGATGTTCCGCACCGCGGTCGACGCCTTCGGTGCCGCCGCCGACGTGACGGTGTGCCGGTCGACGTTCGTCGTGCCCGCCGCGTCGGTCACCCTGAGGACCGCCTGGAACGAGCCCCCGGCGTACGTGTGCGGGATCGCCGCAGGCGGCTGGCCCTCCCCGCCCGTGGACGTGCCGTCGCCGAAGTCGAGCGTCCAGCGCGTCACGCCGGACCCGTTCGAGTGCCCGCTGCCGGTGCTGCGGGACGCGTCGAAGGTCACGGCGAGCGGCGACGGGCCGGTGAGCGTCGAAGGCACGAGCCACGCCGACGCCCGGCCGTGCGCCGAGGCGCGCGCCCCGGCGTCGACGAACCCGGCGGTCGCCCGCTCCGAGGAGGTGATCCACCAGTCGCACGTGCCGGTCGTGTTGAAGACGGCGACCGCCTTGACCTCGGGCCACGACGCGAGCGTGGACATCGTCTCCCGGTACCAGCTCGCCTTCCGCTCCGGGTCGAGCGCGTCCTCGAACGAGTTCCACTCGGCGAGCATGAGCGGCTTGCCGTGCGCGATGCCCCACGTGCGGAACGGGGTCGCGATCTCGGCCATCGTGCGCCACCGCTGCGGGACGTTCGCCGCGCAGCCGTTCCAGTTGTACGGGTCGAGCGCGACCCAGTCGACGACGTCGTCGCCCGGGTACAGGTCGTCGGCGCCGACCTTCGTCGGGGTCGTCGGCGGGCTGTTGAACGCGGCCGGCGTCATGACCCAGGTCCACGCCACGTTCGTCACGCCCTCGGTGCGGAACACCTCGACGTAGTGCCGGTACGCCGCGCGGTAGTCGGCCGGCGAGCCGTACTCGGGCGAGTAGTCGGGCTCGTGGTGGAAGACGAGGTACAGCGGGACCTCGAGCGACCGGACGCCCGCCGCCTGCTCGCGGATCCGCGCGTCGTGCACGCCGCTCGCGACCTCGGCCCACGGCAGCTTCGTGCCGTTGCGGAGCTTCGGCAGGATCGACAGGACCGGCGTGCGACCACGCTCCACGGATTGCCGCACCGACACCGGCGGCATCGGGTCGTCCCAGATCGAGTACCAGCGGTGCAGGTCGAGCTTGCGCCCGATGAGGCTCTCCAGGTCACGCATCGCCGTCTCGGTGTCCGGTGCGTCGCGCGTCCCCGCGAACGCGCCGAACAGCAGGCCCTGGTCCGGCGTGAGCTGCTGCGACGCGGTGAGGACCGGGGGTGTGGTCGGGGTCGGCGGGGGCGTGGCGCTCGGTGTGGGGGAAGGCGTGGGTGTGGGGGACGGCGCGACGGTCGGCGTCGGCGTGGGTGTGGGCGACGGCGAGGGAGTCGGGGCCACGGTCGGGCTCGCGGTCGGCCTCGGGGTGGCTGTCGGGTCTGTGGTGGCCGTGGGGCTCGCGGTCGGGCTCGGGCTCGCGGTCGGGCTCGGGTTGGCCGACGGGCTCGGGCTGGCTGTCGGGCTCGGGTTGGCGGACGGGCTGGGGCTGGCCGTCGGCGTCGCGGTCGTCGTGGGGCTCGTCGAGGGCTTCGGGGTCGTCGACGGCGTGGGTGTGGCGGAGGGCTTCGGCGTGGGGGTGGCCGAGGGGGTCGCGGTGGCCGTGGGGGTGGCTGAGGCGGTCGCGGTCGTCGTGGGGCTCGTCGAGGGCTTCGGGGTCGTCGACGGCGTGGGTGTGGCGGAGGGCTTCGGCGTCGGGGTGGCCGAGGCGGTCGCGGTGGCCGTGGGGGTGGCCGTGGGTGTGGCCGAGGGCTTCGGCGTGGCCGACGGCGTCGCCGACGGCTTCGGGGTGGCCGAGGGGGTAGGGGCGGCCGTCGGGGCGGCCGTGGGGGTGGCCGTCGCGGAGGGCGTCGGTGCGGGGGTCGCCGAGGCGGTCGTGGTGGGCGACGGCGCGGGCGTGGCGGAGCGCGTCGGCGTGGGTGTCGGGGTGGCCGTTGGTGTGGCCGACGGCGTCGGCGTGGCCGACGGCGTCGCCGACGGCTTCGGGGTCGGGGTGGGGCGCAGGACCGAGCTCGTCGGCGGGATCGCCCGGAGCACGTCCGCGGTCCGCGGGGTCACCCGGGCGCGGCCCTCGAGCGAGACCAGCGACGGGTCGGGGCCGCCGACCGGCCGGACCGTCTCGCGCACGAGGTCCGCGACGCGTGGCGCAGCAGCGGCGCTGGCGGTGGACGTCGTCGAGCCGGCGGTGATGGCCCGCGCCGCCGGTGCGGGCGAGGTCGGGACGGACGTCGCGGGCGCGAGCACCGCTCCTGCCGGCGTCCCCGTCGTCGAGCGTCCCGCCGTCGTCGGCCCCCAGGCCGGCGCCACCGTGCGGGGCAGCGGCGTGGTGTCGGCGGCTGCGCCGGGCACCTGCCCTCGGTCCCTCCCGTCGAGCGGCCCGTCGACCGCAGGCGCCACCTGGCCGCCGACGGTCGTCGTGCCCTGCCCGCCGACCGGTGCGGCGGTCCGCGGCGTCGGCCCCGTCGAGGGTGCTGCGGAGACGGCGCCACGGCCGTCCGTGCGCTCCGCCGCGGGTGCGGAGGTCAGTGCCGTCGCGACGAGGGCCGTCGTCAGCGCGAGCGTCGTGAGCGCGCGGAGCCCGCGCCGGGCCGGTGCCCGGCCGCTCGAGAGGAGGGCGACGCGGTCGGCCGGCCGGCGCCCGGGTGCGCGCGGTCGACGTGCCGGCGAGCCGGCTGGGCTGATGTGCACGTGTGCTCCGTGGTTCGGTGGCCTGGCTGACCGCGGGGGTCCCATGGCTTTGCGTCCCCGCCTCGCGACGGGTTTGCCTTTGTCGTCCGTGCCCGCGCGCCGGGTGCGGGTGCGCGGGTCCTGCGCCTGAGACATCGGCGCGTGCGGGCGTGTCGTGAGCGCGCCCGGGGGAGACGCACGTCTCGCGCGGGGTGAGATCGACGGTCTCGGGGGAGGGCGCTCCGGCATGCGGCGGGCCGCGGGCGACCCCACGACCCGTCGACCGGGCGCACGCCGTGGGTGGACGCACAAGAGGCGGGCGCGCGCTCCGGGTGTCCGGTGGCACGTGCCCGCCTCTTCGCTGTGCGGGCCGGTACCCCGGGGTGTGGGATACCGACAAACCGGCACGGCGACGGTTGTCGAGGGGTCCCCCGCCAACCTACGGTTACGTAGCCTACGCTGACGTAGGTTGCTACGACCAGCGCTCGTGCCCCCGTCTCGCCCCGCACGAAGGAGTCACCGCGTGAGCCCGAACGGCCCTCTGACGGATGACGGACTCGTCCAGCTGCTGACCCCCACCGGGGCGCGCGTCCACGACACGACCTACGACCCCCTCGTCGCGCACGTCACGCCCGAGGACCTGCGCGGGATGTACCGCGACATGGTCCTCGTCCGGCGGTTCGACTCCGAGGCGACCGCGCTGCAGCGCCAGGGCGAGCTCGGCCTGTGGGCCCAGAGCCTCGGCCAGGAGGCCGCGCAGGTCGGCTCCGGCCGCGCGCTGCGCCCGCAGGACTACGTCTTCCCGTCCTACCGCGAGCACGGTGTCGCGCACGTGCGGGGCCTCGACCTGACGGACATCCTGCGGCAGTTCCGGGGCATCGACCACGGCGGCTGGGACACCGAGGCGCACAACTTCCACCTGTACACGCTGGTGATCGGCTCGCACACGCTGCACGCGACCGGGTACGCGATGGGCGTGCAGCGCGACGGCGCGGTCGGCACCGGCGACCCCGAGCGCGACACCGCGGTCGTCACCTACTTCGGCGACGGTGCGACCGCGCAGGGCGACGTCAACGAGGCGCTCGTGTTCGCCGCCGTGAACAACGCCCCGCTCGTGCTGTTCTGCCAGAACAACCAGTGGGCCATCTCGGAGCCGACGACGCACCAGGCGCGCGTCCCGATCGCCGACCGCGGCAAGGGCTTCGGGGTGCCGAGCGTGCGGGTCGACGGCAACGACGTGCTCGCGTCGTACGCGGTGACCCTCCAGGCGCTCGAGCGTGCGCGGTCCGGCGGCGGGCCGACGCTCGTCGAGGCGTTCACGTACCGGATGGGCGCGCACACGACGTCCGACGACCCGACCCGGTACCGCTCGGCGGCCGAGGAGGAGTACTGGCGCCAGCGCGACCCGATCGACCGCCTGCGCCTGCACCTCACCGCGACCGACGAGCTGTCGCAGGACTTCCTCGACGCGGTCGACGCGGAGGCGGCGGCGCTGGGCGAGCGCGTCCGCGCGACGGTGCACGGGTTCACCGCACCGCCGACGTCCACGCTGTTCGAGCACGTGTACGCGACCCCGCACGCCGTCGTCGACGCCGAGCGTGCCTGGTTCGAGGGGTACGAGGCGTCGTTCGTGACCGGTGCGGCCGAGGGGAGCGCGCGATGAGCGCCGACGTCCAGAAGATCTCGCTCGCGAAGGCGATCAACGTCGGGCTGCGCCGGGCGCTCGAGCAGGACCCGAAGGTGCTGCTCATGGGTGAGGATATCGGGGCGCTCGGGGGCGTGTTCCGGGTGACCGACGGGCTGCAGAAGGACTTCGGCAAGGACCGGGTCGTCGACACCCCGCTCGCGGAGTCGGGCATCGTCGGCACCGCGATCGGCCTCGCGCTGCGCGGGTACCGCCCGGTGTGCGAGATCCAGTTCGACGGGTTCATCTTCCCGGCGTTCGACCAGATCACGACGCAGCTCGCCAAGATGCACTACCGCTCGCGCGGCCGGCTGAACCTGCCCGTCGTGATCCGCGTGCCCTACGGCGGCGGGATCGGCGCGATCGAGCACCACAGCGAGTCGCCCGAGGCGCTGTTCGCCCACACCGCCGGGCTCCGGGTCGTCAGCCCGTCGAACCCCGCCGACGCGTTCACGATGATCCAGCAGGCCATCGCGTCGCCCGACCCGGTGCTGTTCTTCGAGCCCAAGGGCCGGTACTGGGACAAGGCCGAGGTCGACCTCGCCGCCGGGGTCGCCGCGCCGCACGACGCGTCGGCGCCCACCGGCCTGGACCGCGCCCAGGTGGTCCGCAGCGGCACCGACGTGACGCTCGTCGCCTACGGGCCGACGGTGGCCGTCGCCCTCAAGGCCGCCGCGGCCGCGCAGGCCGAGGGCACGAGCGTCGAGGTCGTCGACCTGCGCACGATCTCCCCGCTCGACACCGCGACCGTCGTCGAGTCGGTCCGCCGCACCCGCCGCTGCGTCGTCGTGCACGAGGCCCCGACGCTCTACGGCAGCGGCGCCGAGGTCGCGGCGCGGGTCACCGAGGAGTGCTTCTACCACCTCGAGGCGCCCGTGCTCCGGGTCGGCGGCTTCCACAGCCCCTACCCGGTGTCCAAGCTCGAGCACGAGTACCTGCCCGGGCTCGACCGCGTGCTCGACGCGGTCGACCGCACCCTCGCGTTCTGACCGCCTGGCGTTCTGAGGAGACCGACGTGCCCACGCACCAGACGTTCCACCTGCCCGACGCCGGCGAGGGCCTGACCGAGGCCGAGATCGTCGAGTGGCACGTCGCCGTCGGCGACACCGTCGAGCTCAACCAGACGATCGTCGAGATCGAGACCGCGAAGTCGCTCGTCGAGCTCCCGAGCCCGTACGCGGGCGTGGTCGTCGAGATCCTCGTGCAGCCCGGGACGACCGTCGACGTCGGGGCGCCGATCATCGTCGTCGACGTCGACCCGTCGGGTCCCGCGGCGCCCGCGTCGGGCCCGTCGGGCGACGTCGCGGTCGCCGGTGCGGCGGGTGGCGACACCGCCGCCGCGCCCGAGGGCAAGCAGGCCGTGCTCGTCGGCTACGGCGTGGCGGACGCGTCGAGCGCCCGACGCCCGCGTGTCGCGCAGCGTCCCGCAGGTGCGACGGGTGCGACGGGTGCCTCCGGTGCCGCGGGTGCGTCCGGTACGACGGCCGCTCCGGCCGCTGCGTCGGTCGCTCCGGCGGCTGCCGTTCCCGATCCTGCTCCGGCCGCGGGCCGCGCGGTGGTGGCGGTCGAGCGCGAGCCACGTGTTCGTCCTGCCCGGCAC
>NZ_JBFTER010000131.1:0-12358 GCF_047229345.1 Cellulomonas jepli
GGCGCTCTGCACGTGGTGGGCGGCACGCTGCCCACCGCGCCGGAGCCGCCGGACGGGCCGGAGGCGTGCGGCGAGCGCTCGGCCGCGCTCCCGGCCGCCGTCGCCACGACGCCCACGAGGACGTCGCCGAGGCGGGTCGTCGCGGGCGTGCTGGCCGTCCCGCCGCGCACGTCGCCCGACGTCACGCAGAAGACCCGGCGCTCCTCGGCCCACCCCGCGACCGCGGCGTCGGTGGCCCGGTCGCCCGTGGCCGTCTGCACGAGCCACGCGCCGTCGAGGTCCTTCGCGCGGACCTCCGCGGCGCGCCACTCGACGAGCCCCCAGCGGTGCATGTCCAGCAGCGCCTCGCACAGCTGCGGGGCGACCACGAGGACGCGCGGCCCCTCGACGAGCAGGTCCTGCACGAGCCGGGCCGCCACCGGGCCGCCGCCCGCGACGACGACGCGCCGGCCGGTCAGCCGGAGCCCGAGCAGCGCGGTCACCCGGCACCGCCGACGGCGACCGAGCCGGCCGCGACGCCGACCTGCACCGAGCCGGCCACGACGCGCACCGGCCACGTCCGCAGGTCGACGGGCTCCTTGCCGACGGCGTCGAGGCACCGGCCGGTCGTGAGGTCGAACACCTGCTTGTACATCGGCGACGCGACGGTCGGGACGTCCGCGCCGTCGACCGACCGGGTCCCCACGATGCCGCGGGACATCACGTACGCGCCGCAGAACGGGTCGAGCTGCTGGACCGCGAGGACGCGGTCGTCGAGCAGCCGGACCAGCGCGACCTGGTCGCCGCCGACGAGCGCAGCGGCGCCGCGCTCGGGCGCGAGGTCGTCGAGCCGGCACACGTCCACCCACGCGACGTCCTCCACCACACGGTCCTCCACCTGGGCAGCAGTCACGAGCGCACCTCCAGAGTCGTCCCCGCGACGAGCACCGCACCGGCGCGCCCGTCGTCGTACCCGTTCTTCTCCTCCGCCGTGGCGGGGCGTGCCTGGCCGCGCTCGGCGACGTACGCGAGCGACGGGTCAGGCGTCGCCGGGGCGTTGACGAACGACGCGAACCGGCGCAGCTTCTCGGGGTCCGCGAGCGTCGCGGCCCACTCGTCCTCGTACGAGTCGACGTGCAGCGCCATCTGGGCGTCGAGGTCCGCGGCGATGCCGAGGGAGTCGTCCATGATCACGGCGCGCACGCCCTCGAGGCCGCCCTCGACGTCCTCCATCCACGGCGCGGTGCGCTGCAGCCGGTCAGCGGTGCGGACGTAGTACATGAGGAAGCGGTCGATGGTCCGCACGAGGGTCTCGGTGTCGAGGTCCTCGGCGAGGAGCTGTGCGTGGCGCGGGGTGAACCCGCCGTTGCCGCCGACGTAGACGTTCCAGCCCTTGTCCGTGGCGATGACGCCGACGTCCTTGCCGCGGGCCTCGGCGCACTCGCGCGCGCAGCCCGAGACGCCGAGCTTGATCTTGTGCGGCGAGCGCAGGCCGCGGTACCGCAGCTCGAGCTGGACGGCGAGCGCGACCGAGTCCTGCACGCCGAACCGGCACCACGTGGACCCGACGCACGACTTCACCGTGCGCAGCGACTTGCCGTACGCGTGCCCCGACTCCATGCCGGCGTCCACGAGGCGCTGCCAGATCGCCGGGAGCTGGTCGATGCGCGCGCCGAACATGTCGATGCGCTGGCCGCCCGTGATCTTCGTGTACAGCCCGAAGTCCTTGGCGACCTGCCCGATCACGAGCAGGCCCTCGGGCGTGATCTCGCCGCCGGCGATGCGCGGGACGACCGAGTAGGAGCCGTCCTTCTGCAGGTTCGCCATGACGTGGTCGTTCGTGTCCTGCAGCGTCGCGCGCTCGCCCTCGAGGACGTGCCCGGGGGCGGTGGTCGAGAGGATCGACGCGACGACCGGCTTGCAGATGTCGCAGCCGCGCGCGCCGGGCCGCGTGCCGAACCGCGCGAGCACGTCGGTGAAGGACCGGAGCTGCGTGACGCGGACGGCGTCGTAGAGCTGGGCCCGCGAGAGGTCGAAGTGCTCGCACAGGGCCTTGCTGACCGTGATGCCGGACTTCTCGAGCTCCGTGGTGACGAGCTTCTTCACGAGCGGGAGGCACGAGCCGCAGCTCGTCCCGGCGCGGGTGCAGGCCTTGACCGCGCCGAGGTCGGTGCAGCCGTGCTCGGTGACCGCGCCGCGGACCGTGCCCGCGGTCACGTTGTTGCACGAGCAGACCGCGGCGTCGTCGGGCAGCTCGAGCGCCGCACCCCCACCGCCGCCGCCCTCGGGCAGCAGGTACTGGCCGGGGTCACCGGGCAGCTCGCGGCCCAGCATGGGGCGCAGCGACGCGTACGCGCTCGCGTCCCCGACGAGGACGCCGCCGAGGAGCGTGCGCGCGTCGTCCGACAGCACGAGCTTCTTGTAGACGCCGCCGACCGGGTCGGCCCAGACGATCTCGAGGGCGCCGGGCGTGACCGCGAACGCGTCGCCGAAGCTCGCGACGTCGACCCCGGAGAGCTTGAGCTTGGTCGCGGTGTCCGCGCCGGGGAAGGTCGCCGCGCCGCCGAGCAGGCGGTCCACGACGATCTCGGCCATCGCGTACCCGGGGGCGACGAGCCCGATGCACGCTCCCTGGATGCACGCGACCTCGCCGGCCGCCGAGACGAACGGGTCCGCGGTGCGGCACGCGTCGTCGACCACGACCCCGCCGCGCGGGCCGACCTCGAGGCCCGCGGCCCGGCCGAGCTCGTCGCGCGGGGTCACGCCGGTCGCGACCACGACGACGTCGACGTCGAGCCGGCCGCCGTCCGCGAAGTCGAGGCGCCCGACCGTGCCGCGGCGGTTCGTGCGCATGCGGGTCGTCGCCGTGTTGAGCCGGACGCCGACGCCGAGGGAGTTGATCAGCCGGCGCAGCGCCTCGCCGCCGCCGAGGTCGATCTGCGCCGACATGAGGTGCGTGCCGAACTGCACGACGGTGCTCTGCGCGCCGAGCGCCTGGAGCGCGCCCGCCGCCTCGAGCCCGAGCAGGCCGCCGCCGATGACCGCGCCCCGGACCGGTCGGCTCCACCGCTCGCGCTGCTCCTCGACCCAGCCGCGCAGCTCCGCGACGTCGTCGACCGTGCGGTACACGAACACGCCCGGCAGGTCGTTGCCCTCGATGGGCGGCATCGCGGCCTTCGAGCCGGTCGCCAGCACCAGGTGGTCGTAGTGCTCGACACGCCCCGACGCGCTCGTCACGGTGCGCGCCGCGCGGTCGATCGCCGTGACGGCGTCGCCGCGCACGAGGCGCACGAGCGGGTCGGCCCACAGCTCGGGGGTGCCGAGCGCGAGGTCCTCGGGGTCACGGCCGGAGAAGTAGGACGTCAGGGCGACGCGGTCGTACGGCGCGCGCGGCTCCTCGGCGAGCACCGTGATGCGCCACTCCCCTGCGCCGTCCCGGTCCCGCATCGCCTCGACGAGCCGCTGCGCGACCATGCCGCCGCCGACGACGACGAGGTGCTTCGGCGCGCGCTCGTCGACCACGGCGGCCGCGGGCTGCGCGGTCGCGGTCGCCGGCGTGGCGGAGTCCTCCGTCGTGGGGCGGGGCTCGTCGGGCGTGCGGTCCGTCGGGTCGGTCGCGTCCATGTGGGTCTCCAGGGTGGGTCCGGCCGGGGCGTGCCCCCACGCTAGGAACCGCGTGTTTCCGACAGGGGGCACGCCCCGTTACCCCGGGGGAACGGTCTGCGCACAGCCCGGCCCGGCCCCGTGTGAGGTCGCCGCGGGACCCGAGGTACCGCCGCGCGCGGGGGCACGGCATCCTGGGTCGATGACAGCGGTGGTCGCGCTCCTGCGGGGCGTCAACGTCGGGGGGCACCGCAAGGTCCCCATGGCCCGCCTGCGCGCGGTCGCCGAGGCGCTCGGCCACGAGCAGGTCAAGACGCACCTGAACAGCGGCAACGTCGTCCTCGTCGCGCCCGACGACGCGACCCCCGAGCGGCTCGCCGCCGGTCTGGCGGCGGCCCTGCGCGACGACGTGGGGTTCGACGTCGACGTGGTCGTGCGCACGCGCGCCGAGCTCGACGCCGTCGTCGCGGCGAACCCGTTCCCCGACGCGGCGGCGGAGGACCCCGGGCGCGTGCTCGTGACGTTCTTCGCCGCGGACCTCGACCCCGACCCGGCGTTCGACGCGGCCGCGTACGGCCACGAGCAGGTCGTGTGGGCCGGCCGTGAGGCGTACGTGCACTACCCCGACGGCCTGGGCCGCTCACGCCTGGCGCCCGACGTGCTCACGCGTGCCGCGCGCCAGGCCGGCACGGGACGCAACTGGCGGACGGTGCTCGCGCTGCAGGACCTGCTCGCGGAGCGCGCGGGCTGACCGGACGCGTCCGACCTACTCCAGGTCGTCGAGGACCTCCCACGGCGCGACGGGACCGGGGACCACGACGAGCAGCGGGTGCGGGTCCGGGACGGTGACGTCCGACCACCGCGCGAGCACCTCGGGGCTGCGGGCCTCGAGCTTGGCGCGCAGGTGGCCCCACTCGTGCGCGAGCTGACCGTCGGTCACCTCGAGGCGCAGGTCCGCGTCGGGGGGGTGCAGCACCTTGGTCCGGTCGAAGACGTAGCCGCGCGCGGCGGCCTCGTCGGCGATGCCGTGCAGGAACGTGGTGATCGCGTGGCCGGGGTCGCGCGGCTCCGGCGCGGCGGGCGGCTCGGGGCCCCGCACGTACGGCGTCCCCGGGACGCGGGCCGCACGGCCGGGCAGCGGGGGCGGCGGCCACCCGGGCGGCGTGAAGCGCACGAGCTGGGGGTGGTTGCGGTACCCGCGCGTGGTGCCCGTGAGCACCTTCTGCGCGAGCAGCGCCTCGCGCCACGCCGCCGTGAGCCCCGGGCGGTCCAGGTAGCGCGGGTGGAGCGACCAGAGCCTCACGACGCCGTCCCCGGGGAGCCCGACCGGTGGCGGCGGGTCGGGACGTCCGTCGGCATGCCGGGCTCCTGGCGCTGGGGGGCGGGGTCGCCCTCACGCTAGGTGAGCGCCGCCGGGCCCGCGCGCCGGGCGTCGCTAGCGTGGGGCCATGACCACCGTGTTCACGCAGATCATCGAGGGCGCCATCCCGGGCCGGTTCGTGTGGGCCGACGACGTGTGCGTCGCCTTCTCGACCATCGCCCCCATCACCGACGGGCACGTGCTCGTCGTCCCCCGCGCCGAGGTCGCGCAGCTCACCGAGGCGCCCGACGACGTCGTCGCGCACCTGGCGGTCGTCGCGAGGACGATCGGCGCTGCGCAGCAGGCCGCCTGGGGTGCGCCGCGGGCGGCCCTGCTCGTCGCGGGCTTCGAGGTCGCGCACCTGCACCTGCACGTCCTGCCGGCGTGGGACGAGTCGAGCCTGACCTTCGCGAACGCGCGGTCCGACGTGCCGGGCGACGAGCTCGACGCCGCCGCGGAGCGGCTGCGGGACGCGCTGCGGGACGCCGGGCACGAGGCGCACGTCCCGGCTGCGCTCGGGTCGCCCGCGCTGCCGGCCTGAGGTGTCCCGCGCTCCGGCACCTCCGGGGTCCGGTGCTCCCGCCCGGCGCGCTCCCGCCCGGCGGGCTCCCGCGGCCGGTGCGTCGGCGCCGCACCGAACCTGCCGGTGAGGGCGCGCTACCGGGGCGTGGGGCGCTCCGGCCGCGTGCGTCGGGCGAGACCCGTCCGCGCGGAGAGGCAGTAGGTGGCGATCCGGCGCACGTGCGGGTCCGCGTCGTCGGTCAGGGCCGTGAGCAGGTCTCCGGCGGCGGTGCCGTCGAGCTCCGCGAGCGCCTGGGTGAGCCGTTCGCGCGCGGCGGCGGGCGCGCCGGGTCGCCCGAGCTCGTCGCCGACCGCTCGCGCGAGCCGGTCGGCGCTGCGGTGCCGTCGGGCCAGCGCCCCGAGGGTCTCGGCCGCCGCGACGTCGTCGTCGCCGCGGACCACCATCCGGAGCAGCTCGGTCACCGCCGACGCGTCGCCGCGCGCACCGAGGCCCAGCGCCGCGCGCCCGCGGACGTCCTCGTCGGGGTGGTGGAGGGTCGTCGTCAGCGCGGCCGTCGCCTCGTCGGTCGGGACGCGCACGAGCGCACGCACGGCGCGCTGCCGGACGTCCCGGTCGGGGGCGTCGAGCGCCGCCACGAGGACGTGCACCGCGCCGTCCTCGTGGCGGCCGAGCGCCCACTGCAGGGCACCGGCGACGTTGGGGTCGTCCTCCGCGAGGAGCGCCTCGGCGAGCGACGCAGCCGGGACCCGCGCCACGTCGGGAGCGGTGAGCAGGAGCTGCTGGCGGTGCGCCGGCTGCCCCTGGTCGAGCCCGCGGAGCAGCGCCACCAGGCCCAGCACGTCGGTCCACGCGGCGGGCTCGCTCGCCCGCACCTCGCGCAGCCGCGCCAGCAGCTCCTGCTCGCGCGCGACCCGCTCCTGCGTCGAGGCGATCAGGCGGTCGACGAGGTCCGCGGGCGCGAACGTCGGGTCGTCGAGCGCGCTCCGCGCGTCGCCCAGGGGCAGCCCGAGCGAGCGCAGCGACTCGACCTGGAACAGCCGCCGCAGGTCGTCCGGCGAGTACGCGCGGTAGCCACCGGACGTGCGCCCGCTCGGCGACACGAGCCCGATCGCGTCGTAGTGGCGCAGCATGCGGGTGCTGATCCCCGCGTGCTGCGCCACCTCACCGATCAGCACGGTCACCCGGACCCGGCGCGTCGTGGGCGACGGACAGGTGGGGCCCGGCGTCGAGCACGGCCGACGGCGGTGCGTCGGCGGGGTCGGACGCGCCCGGGGCGTCGGGGACGGACGGCCCGGCCGTGTCGTCGGGGACCGAGGGCGCGGCTGCGAGCGCGGCGACGCGCCGTGCCTCGGCGACGGCGGCCTCGAAGTCCGCGTCGGGGTCGTCGAGCAGGTGCCGTGTCGCGAGCGCGTGCGTGCGGACGGCCTCGTCGTCGGCGTGCTCGCGCGCCTCCAGGGCCGGGACCCCCGCGTCGCCGAGCCCGGCGATCGCGCGGCTCAGGCTCCGCTGCGTCTCGCGGTCCCCGCGCCCCAGCTCGGTGCACAGCGTCTCGGCCAGCTCGGCCTCCCGTCCCGCCGGGACGAGGCTCACCGCCGCACGCCACGCGGTGCGGGCGACGTCCTCGTCCGGGTCGTGCAGCACGTCGGTCGAGAGGGCGTGCCACCCGCGGGCGTCGCCGATCTTGGACAGCGTGTGCAGCGCCTGGCTGCGGGCCTGTCGCGCGCCGGCCCGCACCTCGTCGAGCAGGAGCGGGACGGTCGCCGCCGCCGGGTGCCGGGTCAGGGCCCACGTGAGCATGTCGCGCACGAAGAAGTCCGGCTCGACCGCGCAGCGCTCGACGAGCAGCGCGACCAGACCGGGGTCCGGGCGGGTGCCCGCGGCGAGCGCGGCCTGGAGCCGCACGGACGACGACCCGGCGGCCAGGGCGCGGCTCAGGCGGGTGCCAGGGTCGGTGCTCGTGGGTGGGGGCGTGTGCGTGTGCGTCTGCGGCGTCATGGTGGGACCTCCTGCGTCGAGTCCACACCTTCACACCGTGTCAAGGTCAAGCGCCCGCCCGGGCGTCGCTCCTGAGGATGCCCTGGCGCCGCGTCGGTGGCACCCGCCCGCCGCGGCCGCCGTGCCGTCAGATCGCCGGGTCGTCGTCGCCGTACGGCGGGATGCGCAGCACGCGCGCGTCGGCCGCGACGATCCGCGCGGCGACCGCCCGGAGCTGCTCGGGGGTGTCCGCGCCCGCGCGCACGAACCGGCCCGAGAGGTCGTCCAGCTCGCCGGACGCGAGCGCGAGCAGCAGCTCGGCGACGGTCTCGACCGGCGTCCAGTCGGTGCGGTCGTCGTGCGCGGGCATGCCCTGCGTCATGTCGGTCACGACCACGCCCGGGGCGAGGTCGAAGATGCGCAGCCCGGCGGCGCGGTGCTGGTGGTCGAGCAGCCGCGTGAACCGCGCGAGCGCGCCCTTGCTGATCCCGTAGCCCGTGTAGGTGCCCGTCGCCCGGTGCCCCGCGCCCGAGTTGAGGTTGACGACCCGGCCGCCGCCGCGCGCGAGCATCCCGGGCAGGACCGCGTGCGTGACGAGCAGCGGCCCGCGCACGTTGGCCTCGACGACGCGCCACATGTCCTCGGGGTCGTCGTCGGCGAACGGCACCTCGGCGAGTTCGATCACGCCCGCGTTGTTCACGAGCAACCCGATCCCGCCGAGCGGCGCGAACGCCTCCTCGACGGTCGCGACGACGTCGGCGACCTGCGTCGCGTCGACCAGGTCGCCGGCCGCCACCACGACGTGCTCGGACGGCAGCCCGGCGTCGCGGCACTCCTGCGCGACCGCCTCGAGGTTCTCGCGGGTCCGCCCCACGAGGGCCACGGGCCAGCCGGCGCGCGCGAGCCCGAGCGCGAGCCCCCGGCCGATCCCGCGACCGGCCCCCGTGACGAGCGCCGTCCGCGGGACGGGCAGCGCGGCGGCGTCGGTCGGGGTGGACGGTGCGGCGGGAGCGGTCGTCATGCGCGTCACGGTACCGGCGCGGCGCCGGACGGTCCTGGCACCCGCGGAGCACGCTGCCGAAACCGGTCGCGTCCGCCAGCCGGACGGCCCACGCCACCGCATACTCGGACCATGCCTCGCACCCGGTACGCCGCGCTCGCCGGACTCGCGGCCGGGGCGGTCACGCTCGGCGTCGCCGCGCTCACCGCCGGACTGGTCTCCGCGAGCGCGGAACCGCTCGTCGCCGTCGGTGCGACGTTCGTCGACGCGACGCCCGGGTGGCTCAAGGACCTCGCGATCGCGGCGTTCGGGACCGCCGACAAGCTCGCGCTCACCGTCGGCAGCGTCGTGGTGCTCGCGGGGCTCGCGGCGCTCGCGGGGGTGCTCGCGGCCCGGCGGTGGGCGTTCGGCGCGGCGCTCGTCGTGCTGCTCGGGGCCGTCGGTGCGCTGGCCGCGGCGTCCCGCCCCGACGCCGGGCTGCTCGCACCGGTCCCGAGCCTCGTCGGCGCGCTCGCGGGGCTGCTCGTGCTGCGGTGGCTCGTGGACCGGCTGCCGGGACGCGCACGCGCGGCGGGCGCCCCTCCGGCCGGCGCGCGCACGGACCCGGCCGGCGACGCCTTCCTGGTGAGCGCGGCAGGAACGGGGACCGCGGCTGGCGCCGCGACCGGGACGGACACAGCGCCCCCGGCCGCCGGCCCGCCCCGGACCGCTGTCGCCGACCCGGCGGGGGCGGACCCGGCGGCGTCGACGGAGCCGGCGCCGTCGACGGACCCCGCGGGGGCGACGGACCGGCGCTCCTTCCTCCGCCTCACGGGCGCCCTCGCCGTCGGCGGCGCGCTCGCGGTCGTCGCGGGCCGCACGCTCGGTGCCGGGCGCCGCGCCGTCGAGGCCGTCCGCGAGACGTTGCGGCTCCCGACCGCGACCCGCACCGCCGCGCTGCCGGCCGGCGTCGACTCCGGGGTGCCCGGCGTCGACCCGTGGGTCACCCGGAACAGCACCTTCTACCGGATCGACACCGCACTCACCGTCCCCCGCGTCGACCCCACGACGTGGTCGCTGCGCGTGCACGGGCTCGTCGAGCGCGAGGTCACGCTGACGTTCGACGAGCTGCTGGGCTCGGACCTCGTCGAGGCGTGGGTCACGCTCGCGTGCGTGTCGAACGAGGTCGGCGGGGACCTCGTCGGCAACGCGCGGTGGCTCGGGCTGCCGGTGCGGGAGCTGCTCGAGCGGGCGGGGCCGCTGCCGGACGCCGACATGGTGCTCTCCACGAGCGCCGACGGGTTCACCGCCTCGACGCCGATCGAGGCCCTGACCGACGACCGCGACGCGCTGCTGGCCGTCGGGATGAACGGCGAGCCGCTGCCCGTCGAGCACGGCTTCCCCGTGCGGATGGTGGTGCCGGGCCTCTACGGCTACGTGTCGGCGACGAAGTGGGTCGTCGACCTCGAGGTCACGCGGTTCGCGGACGCGAAGGCGTACTGGACGGTGCGGGGCTGGTCGGAGCGTGGACCGGTGAAGACCCAGTCGCGCATCGAGGTGCCGCGCCACGCGACGCAGCTCGCGGCGGGCCGGGTCGTCGTCGCGGGCACCGCCTGGGCGCAGCACCGGGGCGTCGAGGGCGTCGAGGTCCGGGTCGACGACGGCCCGTGGAAGCGTGCGACGCTCGCGGCGGACGGCGGGATCGACACCTGGCGGCAGTGGACGTACGCGTGGGACGCCACGCCCGGCGACCACGAGCTGCAGGTGCGCGCGAGCGACCCGGACGGCCCGCAGACCGCGGACGTCGCGCGGGTCGTCCCCGACGGCGCGACCGGGTACCACGCCGTGCGCGTCAAGGTCACGGACGCCTGAGCCGCCCACCAGGGCATAACCCTGTGGCAGCGCGCGTTGCGCCGACGCCCGGCAGGCTGGCACGTTGGGCGCCGCCGTCCCACGTTCCGGAGGTCCCATGGCCGTGCTGCCCTCGCCCGGTCCCACGCTGCGCGTGCGGTTCCCGGCCACGTCCCCCGCGGTGCTGCGCTTCCTCGCCACCGAGGCCGGGAGCGCGGCGTTCCTGCTCGGCGCGACGGTGCTCGCGCTCGTCTGGGCCAACTCGCCGTGGGCGCACGCCTACGAGGCGCTGTGGGCGACCGAGGCCGGCTTCCACGTCGGCGGCGTCGGGCTCACGCTCGACCTGCACCACTGGGTCAACGACGCGGCGATGGCGGTCTTCTTCGCCGTCGTCGGGCTCGAGATCAACCGCGAGGTCACCAGCGGGGAGCTGCGCGACCGCCGCACGGTGGCCGTCCCGGCGCTCGGTGCGCTCGGCGGTCTCGCGGTCCCGGCGCTGATCTACCTGGCGTTCAACGCGGGCAGCGAGGCGGCGCACGGCTGGGGTGTCGTCATGTCGACGGACACCGCGTTCCTCGTCGGGATCCTCGCCCTGTTCGGGCCCGCGTGCCCGGACCGGCTGCGGCTCTTCCTGCTGACGCTCGCGATCGTCGACGACATCGGGGCGATCACGGTGATGGCGGTCTTCTACACCGACGACGTCGCGCTCGTGCCGCTCGCGCTCGCCGGGCTCGTCGTCGTGGCGGTGGTCGTGATGCGCTGGCTCGGCGTCTGGCGGCTCACGCCGTACGTCGTCGCTGCGCTCGCGCTGTGGTTCGCGGTGCAGGCCTCGGGGGTGCACGCGACGCTCGCGGGCGTCCTCGTCGGGCTGCTGCTGCCGTCCCGGCCGTCGCGCCGCGAGGACGTCGACGACGTCGAGCGGTACGCCCAGCACCTCGCCCGCGAGACGACCGCCGAGCGCGAGCACCTCACCGAGCTCGCGGCACGCGCCGCCGTGCCCGCGGCAGACCGGCTCCAGCGGCTCCTGCACCCGTGGAGCGCCTTCGTCGTCGTGCCGGTCTTCGGCCTCGCGAACGCGGGCGTGCGGCTCGACTCCGAGACGCTCCGCACGGCGGCGTCGTCGCCCGTGACGATCGGCGTCGCGGTCGCGCTCGTCGCCGGCAACGCGGTCGGGATCTTCGGCGCGGCGTCGCTCGCGATCCGCGCGGGGATGGGCGTGCTGCCGGGGCGCGTGCGGTTCGGGCACCTGCTCGGCGGGTCGGTGCTCGCCGGCATCGGGTTCACCATCTCGCTGTTCATCGCGGAGCTCGCGTTCGACGACGAGCACCTCGTCGAGCAGGCGAAGATCGGCATCCTCGCGGGCTCGCTCGTGGCCGCCGTCCTCGGGACGCTGCTGCTGCGCTACCTCGGCGAGCGCCTGCCGCTGTGCTCGCCGACCTCCGAGGGACCGCCGCCCGCGCTCCCGCCACGACCGTGGGTGGCGCCCGCGGGCTGAGCTCAGGCGACGCCGAGCGCGGCCCGCAGCGCGCCGACCTCGATCGGCCCGCGGTAGCGCACGCCGTCGACGAGCAGCGTCGGCGTGCCCCGCACCCCGGCCGTCACGCCGCCGACGTAGTCCGCCTCGACGGCGTCGGCGTGCACCTGCGCGCGCTCGCCGGCGACCTCGTCAGGGTCGATGCCGAGCTCGGCGCCGTACGCGCGCAGGTCCGCGTCGGTCAGCCGGCCCTGCCGCGCGAACAGCAGCTCCTGCATCGGCCAGAACAGCCCGTGCGCCCCGGCGGCCTCGGCCGCGAGCGCTGCCGTGAGCGCGTGCGGGTGCACCTCGAACAGCGGGAAATGTCGCCAGACGAGCCGCACCCGGCCGCCGGACCCCTCGACGAGCTCGCGCAGCACCGGGGCGGCGTCGCGGCAGTACGGGCACTCGAGGTCCCCGTACTCCACGACCGTGACCGGGGCGTCGAGGGAGCCGAGCACGTGCCTCGCGTCGTCCGACATGGCGACAGCATGCCAGGCGTCCCCCGGCCTCCCCGGCGCCGGCGCCGGCGACGCGCGGGTGCTCCGGGCGCGGGTGCGGCGCGGGCGCGGGCGC